>JAZQHP010000025.1:0-5400 GCA_045540655.1 Acutalibacteraceae bacterium | reverse complement strand
GCGGTCGTAGGTGTAGAGCCCGTTTTGCTCCTGCTCCACGTCGGTCAGCTGGGTGTAGCAGAAGCCACCGATATGGGGATGATCCAGCAACACGTCGGTCAGCTGACGCAGACGGATGAGAAATTCCTCGCGGGTAGCGGGCGCATCACCGTAGCCCCAGCCGTTCGGATCGTCCGCCAGGCGGATGCCGCCGTATTCGCTGACGAAAAACGGGCGGTTGCCGTCGTAGTGCTGACGGTCGGCGAAGGCGGCGTGGTGCGTAAAGGCATTGGTTTGCCCGAGGACGTCAAAGTGTGCCGCCAGCTCCGCGGGATCCTGCTCGTAATCGTGCAGGTCATAGACATCCGTCACCACGTGGAAGTTGCCGCTGGCGTCGATGCACGGGCGCGTCGGATCGACGGCTTTTGTCACGCGGTAGATCAGCGCGATGGCATCGTCGTACTGGGGATGATTCGCCTGGTCCCAGGTTTCGTTGAAGGTGCACCAGCCGATGACGGCGGGATGATTGCGGTCGCGATGAAGGATCTCCAGCCATTCGGGAAGCATGCTGTAAATGCAAAGGGGATCGGCGTGGTTGAGTCCCCAGTCGGGGTATTCGCCCCACACGATATATCCGAGGCGGTCGCAGTGATACAGGAACCGTTCCTCAAACACTTTTTCATGCAGGCGGGCGCCGTTGAAGCCCATCGCCATCGATCGTTCGATGTCGGCAACCAGGTCGGCGTCGGACGGGGCGGTATAGATGCCGTCGGGGTAAAATCCCTGATCGAGCACACGCCGCTGGAACACAGCTTTGCCGTTGATGCGAAATGCTGTGCCGTCGATATGAAGCGAGCGAAGCCCCGTGTAGCTTTGCACACGGTCATCGCCGTAGGTAAACACCAGATCGTAGAGACCGCCTTTGCCGATTTCCCAGGGGTGCACCTCCGACAGCGGCAGAGTCAGGGATACCTGTCCGCCGTCGGCACGGCAGGAGGCGCGACCGACGGCTTTGCCGTCCCAGAAGGCTTCGACCGTCAGCTCGGCGTTGCCGCACAGCTCGGCGTTCACCGTGATGTTGCCCGCCTCAAGGGACGGCAACAGGTGCGCGCTTTGCACGTGAACGGCGGGCAGAAATTCCAGCCACACGCTTTGCCAGATGCCGGTGGTGCGGGTGTAGTAGCATCCCCACGAATGATGGGAGGTGCTTTGTTTGCCGGACGGTACGAGCGGGTTGCGGGTGTCGTCGTAGGCACGCACGGTCAGCGTGTTGTCGCCGACCGTCACTGCGTCGGTGATGTCCACGGAGAAGGAGGCGTAGCCGCCGACGTGGTGTCCGCATTCCTTGCCGTTGATGTAGACGGTGGCGGTGTGATCGACCGCCCCGAAATGCAACAGGATGCGTCCTTGCCGTTTGTCCGCAGGGATGGTCACGGTGCGCTTATACCACACGCAGGAGACGAAATCCGTGTGCGCGATACCCGACAAACGGCTTTCCATGCAGAACGGCACGCAGATGGTGTCGGGGAACACGGCATCGGGGGCGAACAGCTCGCGTTCGATGCCGCTGACGGCGGGATCCATCGCGAAGGACCATTCGCCGTTCAGGGTTTGCCAGGATTCCCGCATCCATTGGGGACGCGGATGTTCGGTTCGGTAGAGCATTGTCTTCACCTCCGTGGAAGATCAGTCTTTATAGGATACCAACGCATGGAGTGGTTGGCGCTTTTTCGGGCGCAGGACATCGTCGGCGGCAGGGTAGCCGAGCGTAATCACCAGGCGTACCGCCGTGTCCAGATCGCAGGCGGCGCGGATGGCGGCATCGTCAAACCAACCGAGTATGCAGCTGCCGAGTCCTTGCGTTGCCGCTTCGGCGGTGAGATAGGCGGACAGGATGCCGATGTCGATGGAACGGTAATCGTTCTTTTTGACCTTTGCGCCGAGGGCGGCGGTTTTACAGTAAGGTTGCTCGGAGATCACCAGCAACACGGGCGCATCGGAGGCGAATTTGTTCATGCCCATGCCCTGCGTTGCCTTGGCGACGGTTTTGGCGGTGTCGCCGCGACATACCGTGATGTGATAGGGTTGCCCGTTGCAGGCGGACGGTGACAGCACGCCGGCGTTCAGCACCGCCTGTAAGGCAGCGTCCCCGACGGGGCGCGTCGGATCGTAGCGGCGGCAGGATTGCCGCGCCATCGCGATATCGTGAAAGTGCATGAGGATTCCTCCTTGCCATCGTTTATGCATATAGTATAACACAACCGACGAAAAAAGAAAAGATTCTATGCAAAATATGTAAAACGATCAAAATATATCGAAAAACAATAAAATTATATTGACAAACCGATTTTTGCGGTGTATGATATGCTCACGATCCGAACGAGCGGAAAGGTGTTCGCCTTCGGATATTCAGGATAACGATAAGGAGGATTCTGAAATGGTTGATTATGTGCGGGAGAATATACCGCCTGAGGAGCAGGCGATGACTCAAAGAGCGCGGGAGTATACGGGGGCGGACACATTGTTTGCGTGGATGTGTGTGATTGCCGCGTATCTGTTTTGCCGCGTGTTTCCTGTCGGGGAGCACCCGTTCGGCGGGTTGCTGTTTCTGGTATTGCTGTTCGGTGCTACGCTGGTGTTTGCCGCGGTGAAAAAGGTGCGGGTGCAACCGATGCCTGTGATCGCGACCGTGTCGGCGTTGCTGGTGAGCGGCGGACTGTTTTTGTGCGCGAACACGTTTTTGCACACCCTGGCGTATCTGTATGCGCTGGTTACGTATGTCTACGTGGTGTATGCGTTGTTGACACCCGAGACGACGGCGGGCTTTTCCAACCGTCTGGCAACGGAGTATCTCAAAGCGCTGGTGATTCTGCCGTTTTGCTCGTTCGGCAGTCTGTTCGGAGCGCTGTTTTCGGGACGTATGAAGGCGGGCGGCAAGCAGATCGGCAAGGTGCTCATCGGTGTGGCGCTGGCGGTGATTCCGACCGCGATGGCGATCGGTCTGCTGTCCTATGACGAAGGTTTCTCGGATCTGCTGTCGAACATCTTTGACTGGGATATCGACACGATCTTTTCGCACATCGGCAGTGCGATCTTTGCGCTTCCGATCGGGCTGTATGCGTTCGGTTTGTATGTGTCGTCGATCGACGGCAAGGGCGCCGGGCTGATGACCGAGGAGGCCTGTGCGAAAGCGGCGAAGGCGGTGCGGATCGCGCCGGCGGTGACCGTGATCGTCGGCACCGTGCCGCTTCTCTTTGTGTATGTTGTCTTTTTCCTGTCGCAATGGGATTACTACATGTCCGCGTTCACAGGCGTACTGCCGGAGGGCTTCAGCTATGCGGAATATGCGCGGGAGGGATTCTTCCAGCTGTGTGCGGTGGCGGTCATCAATCTGGTGGTGATCGTGGCGGCGATGGTGTTTATGAAACGCCGCGAGGACGGCAAAAGCCCCCTGCTGACAGCACTGGTGACGCTCTTTTCCGCGAGCACGCTGCTTCTCATCGTGACGGCGATTTCCAAGATGATGCTGTATATCGACAGCTACGGGCTGACGCCGCGCCGCGTGTATGCCACGTGGTTTATGGCGGTGATCGCGCTGGTGTTCCTGGTGTTGACCGTGGGGCAATTTGTGCGGCGGTTGCCGATGCTCGCGGTATGCGGCGTGGTCGCGGTGGTGATGTTCGCGGGGCTCAGCCTGTGCGGCGCGGACAGCCTGATTGCGCAGTATAACGTGGATCGCTATATGAACGGCACGCTGGAAAGCGTGGATATGATCGCGATGGAGGAGCTCGGGGATGCGGCGATTCCCGCGCTCGTCGAGCTTGCTGTGGCGATCGATGAACAGGACGGTACGGACATTTCCAAGCCGGGGCAGTCCGCGTTCAAGTCGATGAATGCGGAATACAAGCAGGTGGCGCGGTATCTGGCGGAGTATCAGGTGCGTCTGCGGGATCACGAGGACAGCGTGTGGGAGCTGACGCTCCCGAAATACCGCGCCGAGCAGGCGATGAAACGCGCGGGATTGCTGTAAACATCGGGTGAGGCATAGGGTATGTAAAACACCAACCCTTGCAATGTCCCGAAACCTATGGTATACTCCTTGTGTGCACGAAAAGGAAACAGGTGACAATCCTGTACGAGCCCGTCGCCGTGAGGTGTCATAGGATCGATGCGCGCTCTATCTCTCATCCGCCGATGAGGGAGACACGCCATTGGGACAGACTGTCCCGAGAAGGTGAGGCGCAGGCGGACACCGCAGTCGGAATATTTTTTGTGCACGGCCTCTTTTCGCTTCGCTTGTCGCGGGATCCGACAACAGAAAAGAGAGTGACAATTAAAGGAGATTTTGCAAATGATGAAACACACACGTATCCATCGTGCGGTGTCGGTCATCCTTTGCTTGGTGCTGGCGGCGGCTACGGCACTTTCGGCAATCGGATGCAACGCACCTGCCTCTTCCACAGACCTGTCTGTCACGACGACCACCGTCGCTTCGGCGACCGGGGTGACCGTGCTCGGTGACGGGCAAACCACCTTCCCCTTCACCGTGACCGACAAGGACGGTGCCCAGACAGCATTTGAGATCCGCACCGACAAGCAAACGGTCGGTGAGGCGTTGCTGGAGCTCGGTCTGATCGCGGGCGATGAGGGCGAGTTCGGACTCTATGTCAAGACCGTCAACGGCATCACCGCCGACTACGACACGGACGGCACCTACTGGGCGTTTTATATCAACGGGGAATACGCCATGAGCGGCGTGGACACTACCGTCGTTGAAGCGGGTGCTTCGTATGAAATGCGGGTGGAAAAAGGGTGAAACTGACCGTCAGAGAGATTGCGGTGTTCGGCGTGCTCGGCGCACTGATGCTGATCTCCAAAATGGTGATGGAGTTTCTGCCCAATGTGCATCTGCTCGGCACGTTTATTGTTGCGACCACCGTGGTGTATCGGCAAAAGGCGCTGTATCCGCTGGCGGTGTTTGTGCTTTGGACAGGGCTGTTTTACGGCTTTCCGACGTGGTGGATTCCGTATCTGTACATCTGGGCGGTGCTGTGGGGTATGACCATGCTGTTGCCGCGGCGTATGCCGCCGCAGGCGGCACCGTTTGTGTATGCGTCGACAAGCGCCCTGCACGGGCTTGCCTATGGCACGCTGTATGCGCCGGCGCAAGCGCTGTTGTTCGGCTTGAACGGTGAGCAGATGCTCGCGTGGATTGTCGCGGGATTGCCGTTTGATGTCGTGCACGCGATCAGCAATGCCGTGTGCGGCGTGCTGATCTGTCCGCTCATTTTGTTGCTCCGCCGTGTGGAGCGCATGACAACCGACTCTTAAATCAAAAGCCACCGAAGAGGATTTTTTAACGGGGCTTTCGATTCCCCTTGCGCGGAAAAAGAAAAGCAAGTCGGATCGTAGCCATGTCGT
>JAZQHP010000024.1:0-9835 GCA_045540655.1 Acutalibacteraceae bacterium | reverse complement strand
TGTGTGTATCCGATTTACAGGCTGGTCGAATAGTTGGGGGCTTCCTTCGTGATGGTGATATCGTGGGGATGGCTTTCCTTCAGACCGGCGCCGGTGATGCGGATGAACTGACCGCGCTCCTGCAGCGACGGGATATCCGCGCAACCGCAGTAGCCCATGCCGGCGCGCAGACCGCCGAGCATCTGGTAGACGGTGTCGGCGAGGGGGCCCTTGTAAGGCACGCGGCCTTCGACACCTTCGGGAACGAGCTTCTTGTTGCTCTCCTGGAAGTAACGGTCCTTCGAGCCTTGCTCCATCGCGGCGAGACTGCCCATGCCGCGGTAGACCTTGAACTGACGACCCTGGTAGATTTCGGTCGCGCCGGGGGATTCCTTACAGCCGGCAACGAGCGAGCCGATCATGCAGACGTTGGCGCCCGCGGCAATCGCTTTCACGAGATCGCCCGAGTATTTAATACCGCCGTCTGCAATGACGGGGATGTTGTACTTTGAAGCTACGCAAGCCGCGTCGTACACCGCCGTGATCTGCGGCACACCGATACCCGCGACCACGCGCGTGGTGCAGATGGAGCCGGGGCCGATACCGACCTTGATCGCATCCGCGCCCGCATCAATGAGCGCTTCGGCGGCGGCAGCGGTGGCGATGTTACCGGCGATGAGCGAGATGTGCGGGAACGCCGCCTTCACCTTGCTGATCGCTTTGAGGATGTTGCGGCTGTGACCGTGCGCGGAGTCGAGCACGAACGCGTCAACCTGCGCCGCGGCAAGCGCGGAGGCACGATCCAGCACATCGGCGGTTGCACCGATCGCGGCGGCACACAGCAGACGACCGGACTGATCGCGAGCCGAGTTCGGGTATTTGAGATTCTTTTCGATATCTTTGATGGTGATCAGACCCTTGAGAGCACCGGTCTCATCCACGATCGGGAGCTTCTCGATACGATGCTGACGGAGGATCTCGGTTGCCTGCTCGAGCGTGGTGCCGACGGGTGCGGTGATCAGATGCTCGCGGGTCATCACATCCTCGATGCGCGCAGAGAAATCCGACAGGAAACGCATATCACGGTTGGTCAGAATACCGACCAGCTTGCCGTCACGGCAGATCGGCACGCCCGAAATGCGGTATTTCGCCATCAGTTCGTTCGCGTCGGACACCAGGTGATCGGGGGACAGGAAGAAAGGATCGACAATAACGCCGTTTTCCGAACGCTTGACGCGGTCCACCAGATCGACCTGCTTTTCGACAGGCATATTCTTGTGGATAACGCCGATGCCGCCTTCACGCGCAATGGCGATCGCCATGTTCGATTCGGTGACGGTGTCCATCGCCGCCGTCATCAGCGGGATGTTCAGGGTGATATCTTTGGTGAGCTTGGTGGTGACGTTGATGTCGCTCGGAAGCACATCGGACGCGGCAGGGATAAGCAGCACGTCGTCAAACGTCAGGCCTTCTTTCAGAAATTTTTCGCCGGGATTGGGGTTAACCATGGCAAGATCCTCCTTTGTATATTATCATACATTATAAACGTGATGGATGGCACCGATAAAGTATAGAAAAATCCCGCCCTCGCTTAAGAAGGACGGGAATATTCTTTATTCTTCGGTGCAGGCGCACTCTTCCGCGCCCTCGTCGTCGCAGTTACCGCAGTCGTAGATCGGCTCAACAATCGCCTTTGCCTTCTGTTGCGCGCGAAGCAGCAACACAGCAACCGTGGTGGCGGCGGCGACAACAGCCGCGATCACAGCGATCCAAACCCACATGTTCTTTTTCATAGTGAAAACCTCCTATGGTTTTAGAATGGCATGCGAAACACGCTTTATATTAGGAATATAATACACGTTTTTGCAGGAGAAGTCAAGATAAATCTTTGCTTTCCGACAGGAAATTTTTACAGATTATTGACCTTCACTTCACCTTTGATGATGACCAGCTTGATTTCGAGGTCTTTGTCCAGCACGACGATGTCCGCCGATTTGCCGACCGCGATGGAACCCGTCTTGTCATCGACACGGATCGCCTTGGCGGGGTTGATGGTCGCGGATTTAAGCGCCTGCTTGAACGGTACGCCGTAGGATACGACGTTTTTGAATTCCTCGTGGATGTTGGAGGTGGAAGCGGCGATGGTGCCGTCGGCGAGAAGCGCCTTGCCGTCGCGCACATACACGGGCTGACCGCCGAGGTCGTATTCGCCGTCCACGTGTCCTGCCGCTTTCATGGAGTCACTGACGATGACCGAGCGATCCTCACCCAGCTGACGGAACGCGATGCGCAGGGCGGCGGGATGGATGTGGAAGCCGTCGCAGATCAGCTCCGCACGCACACCGTAGGTGGGAGCAGCGTCAAACACGGCGCCGACCACGCCGGGCGAACGGTGGGTCAGACCGCTTTGCGCGTTGTAGAGGTGGGTGACGTGACGCACACCCCATTCGATGCCCTTCATCGCTTCGTCGTAGTCTGCCGAGGTGTGTGCAATGGACACGGGGCAGAAGGGTTGCACGGCTTTGATGAATTCCTCCGCACCGTCACATTCGGGGGCGATATCCACGACGGAGATGCAGCCGCCGCAACCTTCGTACAGCTTGATGAACTCGTCTTTATCGGGATTGCGCACAAAGTTGCCGTTCTGCGCCCCCTTTTTCGCCATAGAAATGTAGGGACCTTCCATGTTGATGCCGTGGATGTATGCGCCGGACACCTTGTCTTTGTTGTCGGCGACGTTGGCGAAGATCGTCTGAAGTTCCTCGAAGGACAGCGTCATCGAGGTGGGGCAGAAGGAGGTGACACCGCGCTTGGCGAGCAGTGCCGACATCGCTTCGAGCGCTTCAAAGGTTGCGTCGCCGGTGTCGGCGCCTGCACAACCGTGAATGTGCATATCGATGAAGCCGGGAACAACAGTGTAGCCGGTCAGATCGAACACCTCGCCTGAGGCGTCAACCTGTCCGATGGCAGCGATTTTGTCGCCTTCCACTGCGACATCCGCGCGGATCGGCTCGAACATTTCGTTGTAAACAACGGCGTTTTTCAGTAACATAACAAAACATCCTCTCTGGTCTTTATATTAAAGAGTACAATATCATTATACTGGAAGGTGCATAAAACACAAGGACAAAAAAGCCACTTCGTTTGCACATTTAGCCGCCAAACAGAACGCTTTCTCGCTCATTGGTGACTAAAAAATGGCAGAAATTTGTGCAAATTCACTTAAAATGATGAATTTTAAGGTGTTTTTTAGAATTTTTTTATATATTCTTTATAAACTATTGCAAAATAAAAAGGCTTGGTATATAATAGTAGCAACCTGGGGTATACTATCTGTTTGAAATGGACCGTTTTTTCTTTCAGACAGCCCGAATATACAGAAAGGTGTGGAAGATCGTGAGTAAAGAAACGACGAAGAAGCCCGCAAAAGCGACGGAGGTTGTCGCGGAGGAAGCTAAGAAAGCTCCTGCGAAGAAAGAAGCGCCCAAGGCCGAAGCCGCCAAGAAGGAAACGGCGAAGAAGCCTGCCGCCAAGAAGGAAACGGCGAAAGCGGAAGCACCCGCGAAGGAATCTGCGAAGAAGGAAACGGCGAAGAAGCCCGCTTCCAAGAAAACGACCAAGACGGTCAGCCTCGGCGACGAACTGCGCGCGAAGCTGTTGCACAACTTCTCGGTGCAACCCGAGGATGCGACCGACGAGAACTGGTACAATGCGCTGGCGCTGGTCCTGCGCGACCGTATGCGTCGGGAGCGTGTGAACTACATTTCCACTGCTCACAAGCAGGATTCCAAGCAGGTCTATTACCTGTGCATGGAATTTCTGATGGGTCGTTCGCTCAAGAACACCCTGTTCAATATGAACCTGACCGAAGAAGCTCACGCTGAGCTCAAGAAGTACGGTGTCAAGCTGGACAACCTCTACGAGCTGGAGCCCGATGCGGGTCTCGGCAACGGTGGTCTGGGTCGTCTGGCGGCATGCTTCCTCGATGGTCTGGCGACCGCGTCCATTCCGGCGGTCGGCTACTCTCTGCTGTACGAATACGGTATTTTCCGTCAGAAGCTGGTCGACGGCTGGCAGACGGAAACCCCCGACTTCTGGCTGCCCGGCGGCGAATGCTGGCTGTTGCCGCGTCCCGAGCTTGCCAAGGAAGTGCGCTTTGACGGCGAAATTCACGAGTGGTGGGACAACGGTTTCCATCACATCGAGCATGAAAATGCGACCGTGATCATTGCTCAGCCCTACGACCTGATGGTTGCGGGTAAGGATGGTCGCGGTGTGTCGACGCTGCGTTTGTGGCGTTCGACCGCTCCCGGCATGGATATGTCGCTGTTCAACCAGGGCGAATACATGCGCGCGATGGAGCAGAAGGCGATGGCGGAGATCATCACCCAGGTGCTGTATCCTGCGGACAACCACCGCGAAGGCAAGTCCCTGCGTCTGTCCCAGCAGTACTTCCTGGTGTCGGCGTCTGTGCAGGACATCGTGCAACGTCACCTGCAACAGTACGGCACGCTGGATAACCTGCCCGAAATGGCGGCGATCCACATCAACGATACTCACCCGACGCTGGCAATTCCCGAACTGATGCGCATTATGCTTGACGAATGCGGATACGGTTGGGAAGAAGCGTGGAACATCATCAGCCGCACGATGGCGTACACCAACCATACTGTTATGGCGGAAGCGCTTGAGTGCTGGCCGGAAGACCTGTTCAGACAGCGTCTGCCGCGTATCTATCAGATCGTGTGCGAGATCAACAACCGCTACAGCGCGGAGATGATGCAGGCGACCGGCAACGACGTGCAGAAGGTCAGCCGCATGGCGATCCTCAGCTACGGTCTGGTGAAGATGGCAAACCTCTGCGTGGCGGGCTCGCATTCCGTCAACGGCGTGTCCCAGCTTCACAGTGAGATCATCAAGCAGGACGTGTTCCACGATGCGTACACCGTCATGCCCGAAAAATTCAAGAACGTCACGAACGGCATCGCGCACCGCCGTTGGCTGTGCCAGGCGAATCCCGAACTGACGAAGTTCATCACCGACAAGATCGGCGACGGCTTTGTTCTGGACGCGGCAGAGCTTGCCAAACTGCGTGACTTTGCCGACGATAAGGCGGCGCTCGCCGACTTTATGGCGATCAAGCGTCACAACAAGGAGCGCCTGGCCGCGTATGTGAAGGCGCAAAACGGCGTTGTGCTCGATCCCGATTCCATCTTTGATGTTCAGGTCAAGCGTCTGCATGAGTATAAGCGTCAGCATCTGAATGCCCTGCATATTCTGCACAGCTACCTGCAGCTCAAAGAGAACCCGAACATGGACTTTGTGCCGCGCACCTACATCTTCGGCGCGAAGTCGGCGCCCGGCTACTATCTCGCCAAGGAGATCATCCGCTTCATCTACCTGCTCGGCAAGGAGATCGAAAAGGATCCGGTCATCCGCGAGAAGCTGAAGGTGGTCTATCTGGAAGACTACCGCGTGTCTCTGGCGGAACTGCTGATGCCCAGTGCGGATATCTCCGAGCAGATTTCGCTCGCGGGTACGGAAGCGAGCGGTACCGGTAACATGAAGCTCATGATGAACGGTGCTGTCACGCTCGGCACGATGGACGGCGCAAACGTCGAGATCTACAACTCCGTGGGCGAAGATAACATCTTCATCTTCGGTATGAGCTCGGAAGAAGTGGAGAACCAGAAGCGCATGGGTTACCATCCGCAGAATCTCTACAACGCGAACCCCAACCTGCACCGTGCGATCGATGTGATGTTCAAGGGCTTCGGCGGTCGCCAGTTCGGCGAAATCGCAGGCTCCCTCACCACGAAGGATCCCTACATGGTGCTGGCGGACTTCGAGGATTACTGCCGCGTGCAGGCGGATTCCGCGAAGGCGTACACCGACACCGAGTCGTGGGCGCGCATGGCGCTGCTCAATACGGCGGGCAGCGGTATCTTCGCTTCCGACCGTTCGATCCAGGATTACTCCGACCGCATCTGGCACTGCCGCCCGGTGACCGGCATGGGTAACAAGAAATAAGCGTATTGACAAATCCCGTTGCTTTCCGTACAATGAAAGCAACGGGATTTCTTGTTTGAAGGAGCAAAAGACTATGAACAAAACGGTTCTTACGCGTGCGGCGGTATGTGTGTTGGCGGTGTTGATGATGATGGCGATGGTGGGGTGCGGTAACAACGCGCCGGAATTACCGTATGCAACCGATGCGCAAGGTGTACAAGCATTTCTCGACGATATCGAGAGACTGCCGATCGGTACGATGGGTGTCAGTATGCAAGCGTCGTTGTTGGCGTTTCATGCGCTGAATTGGGGCACCGCCACCGAACTGACGGTCGAGGAGATCGAAAGTGCAGTGAGTGACCGTATGGCGGCGCTGGATGCATCACAGCAGGAACTGTTTCGCGAACAACTGATGATCGTCGCTACCGACGTTAATCTGTTGTATAACGAGGAACGACGCGCCGGTGTGCTTGACAATATCGGCATCGAAAACGACGATTTCGGTTGGACGCATACATCGTATGAGAAAGCCTATGCCTTGACAGGTCGTTACTTAGAAATGAACGTGAGTCTGGATCTTGAATAACCACACCCGAAAGCCTCGCACGTTGCCGGTGCGGGGCTTTTTGACTGCCTTTCCCGATGGATGCGGCACAGAAAATCGGAAATACCGCTTGACAAGTTGGTCTATTCGTGATAGACTAAAATCGGTCGATTGATAATAGACCGAAAAGGAGTGACCGATATGGATATGTACACGCTCGGCGTGGTGGAAGCGCGGTTTGCGAAGCTCATCTGGGAGCACGAGCCGCTGTCTTCGGGGGAGCTTGTCAAGCTGTGCGAGCGCGAGCTGACCTGGAAAAAATCCACGACGTATACGGTGCTGAAAAAGCTGTGTGAGAAAGGACTGTTTCGCAACGACGGTGGCACGGTGACATCGCTCATCTCCCGCGAAGCGTATTATGCGATGCAAAGCGAACAGTTTCTGGAGGAGACCTTCGACGGCTCGCTTCCCGCGTTTGTGGCGGCGTTTGCGTCGCGCAAGGCGCTGTCGCCGCAGGAGGTGCGCGAGCTGCAGCGTATGATTGATGAATTTAAGGAGGAATGAGCATGGGCGAGGTGTTTTTCAAACTGCTCAACATGAGCCTGACCGCCGTGTGGCTGATCGCGGCGGTGCTGATTCTTCGTCCGCTTCTCAAGCGCTATTCCTCGATGCTGTGCATGGCGGCGTGGGGCTTTGTCGGTCTTCGGTTGTTGTGCCCGTTCACGCTTGAAAGCGTGTTCAGCCTGATTCCGAGCAGCGAGCCGCTTCCCATGTCCATCACCACGGCGGCGATGCCGGAGATTGACAGCGGGTCGCCGGTGGTCAACGAAGCGGTGAATCAGGTGCTCGGTGACAACTTTGCACCGACGGCGGGAGCAAGTATCAATCCGCTTCAGGTGATCGCCGCGGTGGCGACGGTTATCTGGGGGCTCGGCATGGTTGCGATGCTGGTATACGGTGTGATCGGCATGTGGCAGATTCGTCGGCGCACCCGTACAGCGATTCCGCTGGAAGATCGTGTGTGGATCGGCGACGATATCGGCACGCCGTTTGTGTCGGGACTGTTTCGCCCGCGCATCTATCTGCCGTCGTCGCTTCCCGAGGAGGATCGGCAGTGGGTGATCGCGCACGAGCGATCGCATATCCGTTACGGGGATATGTTCTGGAAATTGCTTGCCTTTGTGACGCTCGGCATTCACTGGTTTAATCCGTTTGTGTGGGTGGCGTATTTCATGTTCTGTCGGGATCTGGAATCGGCGTGCGATGAACGGGTGATGAATGACAAATCGCTCGAGGAGCGCAAAGCCTATTCCTCGGTGTTGGTGCGTTGTGCCGCTTCGCATCGACTGACGCTCGCTCCGTTGGCGTTCGGGGAAGTCAACGTCAAAACGCGCGTGAAATCCGTGCTGAGCTTCAAAAAGCCCGCTTTGTGGATTGCGATTGCCGCGTGCGTGTTGCTGGGAACGGTGGTTTTGTGCTGGTTTTTTAATCCGGTGAGCACCGTCGATTCGTACTTGGATTATAAGATGGGGGACTGGATCCTCGAACATCATCAGAGCGGATATGCGCAGGGGCAGGTCGCGGTCGAGCATCACGAGGTGCTCGGCATGAAGGAGACCTCCGATCACACAGAAGTGTATATGTGGGTTTTGTATGAAGAATATGTGCGCGAGAACGGCGAACTGAAAAGCGTGTCGGGTGCGCATATTCCAACGGTGATCGTGGCCGAAAAGCAGTTCGACGGCTCTTATGTCCTGCAGGAATACTGGGAAGCGGAGGACGGTGAACGCCATGTTCCGAGTATCCGCGAGCGATTTCCGATGCGTCTGTGGCATAAAGCGACCGATTCGCAAAGCTATATCGACAAACAAATGGCGCATTGCCGCGCGCAAGCGGAGTATATGCTACCGATCGATCCTCTCGATGGGCATGAAGACGCGCAGTGGTTGCTCGCCACCGTGAAAGAGGTCAGCGGCAACACGATACTGGCGGAAGGCTTAAGCGGTCAGCCCGTGGAGGGGGAGATCACCTTCTCGGTGGAAAGGATCGATGTTCCCCTTTCGAAAGACGAAATCGTCAAGGTGTATTACGACGGCACGGTGCAGGAAACCTATCCCGCGCAACTGCCGACGGTATATAAAGTGGAACAATATCAGCCCGAGGATGCCCTGGCAGACTGCTATTCCGTGGCGATGGAAGGGGACGGCAGCTATTATTACAGCGTCTTTGCGCTCGACGGTCGCGAGCTGGATTTCCGAAACCATATCCCGAATGAGCCGAAAGTTTACAGTCCGCGTCCGGATGGTTATATTCTGTGCGCCTTGATGACATACGGCAATCATGTGACCGATATGAAAACGGTGTATTATGATGTAAAAACCGGAGTGGTATCGGAGGAGTTCACGGGTTTGGTGTGGGTGAGAGATTCGCTCGTGTATCACAGCGTATACGAAAACGGGGAACACCGCTTCGTGATTCAGGGGATGTTCCCGTATTCTTCGTGGTACGAATCGTATGTGCTGGAAGATGCCGCGGAATCCTATCCGGTGCTGACGGCGGACGTGCAGTTTGACGGTCGCGCGGAGGTGACCTATCGCCTGAAAAACGGCGAGGAAGCTACCGTGATGCTCGGGCAGGGCATCCACCCGCCGCTGTATGCGACCGTCACCGATGTGCAGGAGTCGCATATCGAGGTGCTGCTGACGGAAGGGCAAAGCTTCAGCGGACGCATCCGTATCGGGCAGGACATGGTGTCAGGTGAGGCGCAGGTCGGCGATACGGTCGTGATTCATTATAACGGCTATTTGTTGACCTCCGACCCGATGCAGTTGCCTGCAGGAAGCGTTGTGGAGGTTATGAAGGAGAGAAACCCATGAAAAAACGAATCTTCGGCATGATTGTGATCCTTGTCGGTGTGTTGCTGATTGTCGTCAGTTTGTTGATGCCGTTGTCGATCTTAACGAAAGCAACAACAGATACACCGATCGCGATCATCGGGGGCGCGGAAGAAGGAGCGCCGTCCATCGGCATTATCGGTGGGGCGGACGGCCCAACCTACATCTATTTGTACAGCAGCTTCGGCGGCGGTATCTGGATGGCGCTGACCGCGCTTGGAGTGCTCGCACTGATCAGCGGGCTGATCACTGTCATTGCGGATCATACGCGAAAGAAGCACACATGAAACCATACGGCGACCGACAGGTCGCCGTATTTTTTTGTATTGGTGAATTATACTATCAAGTGCAACACTTTATCGAAATAAAAAATGAAGTTCATACAGATTTCTGGTAGAATAAAGTTACC
>JAZQHP010000023.1:0-9761 GCA_045540655.1 Acutalibacteraceae bacterium | reverse complement strand
GATGATTCTCTTATGATGACGATCGGCACTTGTGTATCTTTCGACTCCATTCCGCTTGCGGAAAAATTTAAGAATCTGACGGCACTCGGTCTGCACCACTGCCAGCTGATGAGCTGGGATCAGTCGCAGCGCACCGACGAGCGTGTGCAGGAAGTCCTCGACGCCTGCAAGGAATATGACGTGACCATCACCGCGCTGTGGTGCGGCTGGGAAGGCCCCGTGCAATGGAACTTCTACGGCGGTCAGGAAACGCTGGGTCTGGTTCCCGAGACCTATCGCTACGCCCGCTTCAACAACCTCAAGCAAGGTGCGGATTTCGCCAAGAAAATCGGCGTGTCCGACATCGTAACACACATGGGCTATGTCCCCGAGAACCCTTACGATCCGAAGTATTCGGGCTTCATGGTGGCGGTGCGTCATCTGGCGGCATATCTCAAGCAAAACGATCAATACCTGCTGTTTGAAACGGGTCAGGAAACGCCTGTCGCCCTGCTTCGTCTGTTCGAGGACGTGGGCTTTGACAATCTCGGCGTCAACCTCGACCCCGCCAACCTCATTCTGTACGGCAAGGGCAACCCCGTCGACGCACTGGACGTCATCGGCAAATACGTCCGCGGCGTGCACGGCAAGGACGGCAAGTACCCCACCTCGGGTCATGAGCTCGGTGAAGAAACTCCTATGGGTCAGGGCAAGGTCAACTTCCCCGCCCTCATCCGGGGTCTGCACGCGCTCGGCTACGACGGCTGTATCACCATCGAGCGTGAAATCGAAGGCGATCAGCAGGTGGCGGACGTGATCATGGCGCGCGACATGCTCCAGAATATCATTGCCGCTCTGTAATTCCCGACGGTATTCAAAAGACCGTTCCCTCGCGGGAACGGTCTTTTTTTGTCGGTTATCGGGCACTGCCGCAGTAGGGACAGCACGTATCCTCGCCGCGGATGGTGCCGCCGCACACCGCACAAGGCTGGCTTTTTCGCGGTTTACTCGGCTTCGCCGTAAAGGCGATCTCCGTCGCCGCAGGTGTTGTCGTCGGTTTCGGCTTGGACGAGGGCTTGGCGGTCGACGCCGGCTTTGCGAGCGCCGCCGCTTCCTTCAGGCGTTTTCGTTCTTTACGGGCGATCACATAAATCAGCAACATGACGGCGAAAAGCAACCAGAGTCCGTAGGACACAGTGGCGATGGTGCGGTTGAACACCGCCGACGCCCCTTCGCTTCCCCAGACCGCGCCGACTACGAATGCGCAAGACCCCATACCAAGCGCGGCAAACACCTTCACCACGCGGCACAGTCCCAGCAAGCCGAACAGCAGGCATCCTGCCGCCGCCACCGTCATCACCGCCAGAATCCACGGCCACGCCGCACGGGTGATCCAGCCGCTTTGCAGGTTATTGATAAACATCGTCATGGTCACGCGATACGTGACATCCACCGCATCGGGGAACAGACCGCACCCCGCCACACACAGCGGGCAATACCACAAAACGCCCGCCGCCGCGAGCGATAACAAAGCCGTCCATACACGGGCGCTTGCTTTCATACTGTCGTCTCCTTTTTTGCCGCAAACATCTTCGGAAATGTATCTTCAGTATACTCACAATCCGACCGTTTGTCAATGTATCCCGTTTGAAAAGAAGGACTGCTTCCCGCCGACAAGCGGCAGGAAGCAGTCCTTTGTATCGGCATTTATTGTTGTCCCGAAGCAATTTTGTAGACCGCGAACGCATCCATCATATCGATGACACCGTCCTCGTTCATATCGGCATAGGCCTGCACATCTCCTGCCACATTGCCGGAGGATGCCGCCGCATACACCGCGAACGCATCGATCATATCCACCACGCCGTCCTGATTGACGTCGCCGGGGATGAAACGCACCACTTCTTTGAACTGCACGTAGAGATAGTTGTCAAAGCTCGTCGTGCCGTTCCACGCCACAGGCGTACCGCCGTAGACATTCGATACCGTCACATCCACACCGTTTGCAATGTCCACATCCAGATACGAAATCGCCGTGCCGTCGTAGGAATTCGCAATCAAGGTGCCGCCGTTGAAGGTCAGCTTCGTCTCGTCACCTTCCACGGCAACCGTTTCGCCGTAGACATTCATGTAGCCGCCGTTGAAGATCACGTCCCCAAACGCCCACACGCCGTTGTAGCCTGTGTCGTAAATGCGCCAGGTGCCGCTTTCAACGGTCAAGGTGCCGTGCGTACGGATACCTGCCGACTGACTCTCGATATACAGTGAACCGTTGCCTTCGAGTGTGAGGGTATCCGTTGCCACAATACCTTCGTCGCCCGAAATCAGCTCCGAATCTCCTTCCGTGCGGATGGTCAGCGGCTTTTGAGAGTACACCGCCGCATAATCCCCGCGGGTCCCCCACCGAAAATCGTGCAGGGTCAGCACACCGTCGTTATAGTACGCATAGCCTGCCTCTTTGTCGACCGTTTCTTCGGTTTTGATGCCCCAGTTGGCGCTGTCGAGATATTGACCGTCTCGCAACCACATACCGTCGATGAACACACCGTCCACCTCCTGCGCGCGTTCAAAGGTATGTGCCACCTCGATAGCGCTCACAGCACCGTCGTCCGTATAAGGGTCGGTCGCATATGCAAAATCCATCGGTTCGCCGTCAAAGGTGACATTGACAGCCAGGTCCCCCTGATCGTCAGTGGCAAACCAGCAGCCGTCCTTGGTTTCCACCTGCACATACGCCTGATGGCGGCGATCCATCTTAAACCGTCCGTCGAGTTTCGAGAAGCCCGCCACCGCTGTGCCGGGGTTGGTTTCGTAATACCAATCGATCTCCGAGCCGTTGCTGTACGGCACCGCATACGCCCGGTTCGTCACGATGACCTCGGTATCGGGCGTTTTGCCGCCGATGGGATACTGCACATCGATGATGCTGATATCGGTGATGCAGTTGGCTGTGTCATAATCTGCATACAGTATCACCGAAGTGAAGTCATTTTGCTCAGGATAATAAAAGTGTCCGTCCTCACGATTGATCCAAACATACGCCTCATCATCGTTGAAATCAAATACGCGGTCGCCTATGGTGTTTAACAGTATTTCTACACGATAGACCGTGTTTTCCTTAAACGTATCGTTTGCCGTCATCGCAGCACCTTTTGTGCCGTGTGCATCCAGTGCATACCAACGGATAACCGGTGTTGTGCAATGCGGAGGATTATCCAGATCACAAGTAAAATCCGGATTTTGTCCCGGTGCGGGGCGCTGGATCTCAAAAACCTCTGCACGTGTCAGACGTTGAATACTATCCGTGACGGTGAAGGTGAAGGTGTGAGAGGTGCTTGTGACCTCCTTATCGCCTTTTTTCATCATCACCGTTTCTACCAGTGAATAGTCTCCTGCCGCAAGTGAATTTAAATCGTAATCAACGGGGGTAGAACCCGCGGCAACGAGGTGCTCCACCAATTGACGATTGCCGTCATACACATACAAATGGGATTCTGTAGAAAGATTCCACGAGAGAAGTGAATAGCCCATTGAGTTAGCGGAAAAACGAATCGGATAATGCATACCTGCAACGATCGTTCCCAGATCCTTTGTAACCATGCCGTCCGACACGGTGGGCTCTTGTATGGCAAACCCACATTTCCAGGCGAGCCCTGCTTGCCGTGACTGTACCGTGTCATAGCAGTTGCCGTCTGCTGAAATCCATTTAGCGCCCTCGCGCAATATAACGCTGTTGCCACTGTAATATATGCCGCCTTCGAAAGAACCGCCCGAGATGTTCATCGAGCCGGAAGAAATCGCCATATCATAATCATATTGCGCAGCGCAATCAAAAAATCCACCCGACACCGTCCAATCAATGCCTTCGCTGAAGATCGTGTGACCTGAAATAATACCGCCTTCGATGTTTACCTTTCCACGCACACCGCCGATCGGCGATTGCTCAAAGACATGATTTGCTTCAACCCATCCAAATTTTAAAAAGATCTGTACGTTGTCCTGTATGGTTAGCGTGCCTCCCGACACATAAAACAGATTACCCTCTTCAATATGGATGACATCGCCGTCTACGCCGTGTCGCAGCCAATAAAACAACGATCCGCTTCCGCACACGGTCAAGGAACAGGAGCTTTCCCAAAGACAAATCAATCCCGTTTCATTGATCGAGCCTGTGAATTCAACGGAGCCGTCAATTTTCAAGCGTTTGGTACCGACCACATCTACACGCACATCACTTTCGATTTCCCTATCAGCATCGAAGGTGTGTTGAATGGTAACGCCCTCAGCAACATACACATCTGTTACATCGGGTGACATCAGTGCTTCGCGGAAATCTTTCCACGTTGCTACCGATACCTGGCTGTCTGACGGAATGGACAACGCACTTGTAGGCATAACGATGGTTGTCGGAAGGAAACATAGCAGCAAAGCAAGCACCGCCTGCAAAGCGATGATGCGGTTGGTTGTTTTCATACCGGTCACTCCTTATTGAGGGTAATATTCTTATCAATCTTCTCGTTGACGAAGTTGAAAATCTTCATGGCGTCGGCGATGGTGAGGTCACCGTCGCCCGTCACGTCGCCGCGTATAACGTCCGATTCAAACGCCACGCACACATAGGCATAGTCGATGAAATCGGTCACGCCGTCCCAAGCGACCGCGCCCGTGCCGTCGGGGGTATTGCTGACCGTCACCGATTCCACCGCCGGATCCTGCAGTGCCTGACGCAGTTCCTCCCACGAGGTTGCCGTCACGCCCGCACCGAGTGCCGACACCGACAACGCCCCCATCGGGACCCATCCCGTCAGCATCACCAGTGCCAGCAGGGCGGCCATCCATTTCGATATACGTTTCATACGCGGTTCTCCTTCTGCTTCCTTAAACTTCTTTAACTGCCCGAGGCGATTTTAAAGACTGCGAACGCATCCATCATGTCGATGACGCCGTCGCTGTTCATATCGCCGTAGGTCTGCACCGCATCGGATACGTTACCCGAGGATGCCGCCGCGTACACCTGGAAGGCATCCATCATATCCACCGCACCGTCCTGATTGACGTCGCCGGGCAACACATCGCCGTCAAACGCGATCTGCACAAACGAATAGTCGATAAAATCCGTTTCACCGTCCCAGACGGTGCCGCCGCTGCCATCGGCATTGTCGGCCACCGTCACGGTTGCTCCGGCTTTGATGTTCATATCGCACCAGCCGATGGCATACCCGTTAGAGGATGCTGCTGTAAGTATACCGCCGTTGACGGTCACAAGCGGATAGTCATCGCCGTAAAGACCGGTATCCTTGCCGTACACATCCAGCACACCGCCGTTCATCGTCAGGCTGTCATACAACCAGATGCCCTCATACTTTTGATCGTAAATGACCCAGGCACCACTGTTGACGGTCACCGGACTCATGGCAAAGATGCCCCGTTCGTAACTGCGGATTTCCAATTCACCGTCACCGCTCAAAATAAGATCGTTGTTCGTGCAGATGCCGATGGAAACGGATTCGAAAGAGGACTCCCCTTCCACACCAATCGTCAACGGCTTGTAGGAATCCACGGCGTTGTAGTCGCCATACGTGGTCCAATGAAAATCAACCAGCGTCAGTACGCCGTTTTCGTAATACGCGTAGCCGTCCGTTTTGTCGACGGTTTCCTCGGTCTGCACGCCCCACTGACTGTTGCTCATGTACAGCCCGTCCGTCAGCCACATGCCATCGACAAACACACCGTCGACATCCTTCGCCAATTCAAAGGTACGTGCCAACTCGAGTTCATTGCAAGCGCCGTCAAGCAGATAGGTGTCGGTCGCATACATAAAATCGATCGGTCGTCGGTCGACGGTGATATCGACGGTCAGCCGGCCATCCTTATCGGTCGCAAACCAATAATCACCGTTGGTCTCGGCGGTGATACACGCCTGATGGCGGCGGTCCGCCTTAAACCGTCCGTCGAGCTTCGCAAAACCGGCTCCGGCCGTGCCGGGATTGGTTTCGTAATACCAATCGATCGCCGCTTCGTCGGTATACCATACTTCGTCGACCCGATTATCATAGATCACCACATCGACATCGGGCGTTTTGCCGGGAATCGGATACTGCACATCGGCGATGTTTAACTCGGAAATGCAGTCGGCGGTGGTGTATTCGACGTATCCCACCACGGCTTCATCCGACAGATAATACGTCTGCACGGCGTCACCGTTGAGATACATGCCGCGGCTGTCAACGTTGATCGTGCGTCCCGCCGACGGCAACGCACGCACCTCCAACCGATAGGAGGTATCGGGTTTGAATGTATCGAAATAATCCAGCACCTTCGCGACGTTGCCGTCCGCATCCAGCTCACACCAGGTGATGCCGCCGAACTGTGTATAGACACTCTCAACCTGCGCCGTGAAGTCGGGGGTCTGGCCGGGCGCGGGACGCATAATGTCGTCGATTTCCACGTAGTCCGTCACGCCCGAGGAGGCGGCGGCAGTCAATGTGCCGTAATACACCAATACGGAAATCTCTTCTTCGTTCCCCATCACCGTGATACCCGTGCCGTTATACTGATTATAGAGCGTATTGTCGCCGTTGACCGTGACGCTCATGTTACTCGCCGTTGCAAACGCAAACGGATAGCGCGCCTCCAGACGATAGACCGCGCGATAGGCGTAGCCGGTGACGAAGGTCTCATCCATCGACATCGGCTCGCCGTTTTTGTACCAGGAAACCTCGGTGATTGTCGCTTTTTGAGCACCCATGTCGGTCAGATTCGCCGTCAGGCAAGGACGGCCGCCGACCGTCGGCGCCACCGCACCGATGATGTCGATCGACGAAATCGGTGCGGGCTGGCTTTCCATCAGCTCATAGAGCACCGCAACGGTCACGCTCTTTCTCGCCGTTCGACCGTCCGGTGGCATCACCTGCCACGCACAAGCACCGTTGGCCGTGAAATCGCCGCCGTATTGTCCCGCGGCATCCATGTAAAAGTCTGCCAATGACCCGGCGTCAAGCTCCAGGACAACGCCGTATTGGTTACCGCTTTGGAACGTGTCGGCGGAGGTCATCGGTCGTTCACCGCTGCCGCTCAACTCCATCCACGTCAACGGCAACGATTGCACCGTCACCGTCGAGGTGTCCACGTAGCGGTACTCAAGCGTGCCGCTCATGTCGGGCGTTTTGCCGACCACGGGCGCTTTCACGTCCTTGAGCAACATATCACAGATGGTCAGCATTTCCTCGCCGCACGCAGGGAAATCGTACACAATCTGCAGCCGTTGACCGACGTTGGCGTCTTCATACGCCTCCACGCGCGCGGGCAAGCCGTTGACATACGCGAGCACATACGAGGTGTAGTTTCCGTCTCCGAGATCAACATAGCCAAGGCGCGTGTCATCGGTCAGAATGGACTTGGCGTTGATCAGCACCTTCACGGTGTACGCCTTTCCCGCCGTAAACCGCGCGTTTGCGCTGTACGGCAGCACCGTACCGCTCGTAGCGTCCATCCACTGCACGCCGTCATAGAATCCGTTTTGCACATCGGTGTGCGAATTGTATTCCGCGTTTTGACCGACCAGGTCGTAAGAATACGGACGGATCCCTCCGCCGACGGGATAATCGATATTCAACCAAACCCCGAAGCATCCGCCGCCCACACGGTCTGCCGACACGCAGGTAAACGTGTAGGACACCTTCAGTTCGCGGTCGGGATTGTCCGTTTCATTGCTGATATTTTTCGCTTCAAAGCCATTGATGGTTGCTTTGACAGCGCTCTCGCCGTTCTTTACGGCAAACCGATACTCGTTGATCGCATTCAGGTGCACCATCATCGTATAGCGGCGACCTTCCACGAACACATCATCTTCATCCAAAACATAGTACGAGTCGGCGTCATACCATGCGACACCGTTTTTAAATGCCGTACCGCCGCTTGCGCGGGCAAGGCGTTGTTCGTCAAACGCGACTTCGAACACAGGGTGATCGCCCGCCACGGGATAGCGACCGCCGCCGATGGTAACGTTGGTAATATCGGCAGGTGCTTCCTTGCAAACACCGAAATCGTAGATCACCTGACACAGCGTCGAATCCTTCTTGTGGACGGTCGCCGTGTTGCCATTGACAGCGGCAGTCATGCCCGAGCCGAACAGATAGTACATCGGGTTGTTGACCATCACATATGCAAACATCTGATAGGAGTGACCGAGCACGAACGTTTCGCCTTCGTCAAGGTAGCGTTCCTCGGTCATATCGCGCCACGCCACCGCATGATGATAGCTGGACGAATTCGCCAGATACGCCGGCACATTAAAATGCGACATGACACCGCTGACGGGATCCGAAGACGGATAAATGTCAAAATCCGCTTCCCGTCCCGCATAGGGCGTGTCGATCGTGATTTTGATGTGCGTCAGCGTGGTGGTGGGGGCGAACGCCAAGGCTGACAGCGGCATCGCGCTGCACAGCAACGCCACCACCGCGACAACGGCAAACCACTTTTGCATCATTTTCATACACAGTCTCTCCTCTTGTTCATTTCACATTTTTCGGTGAAATCCCTTTGACGAACGAAGTACCGTATGGTATACTGTATCCATACCGATAAAAGAAAACACCTTTCCGATTAAAATTATACCGCGTTCCCACCCCATTGTCCCCACCCTTTCCGTGAAAAAAGGGTGGGAAATCTCTTTATTTTTAATAATTTCGTCGCATCATTGTTGGAGGGCATTATGAAACGATTGGTCGGAAGTCTCGGCTTCCTTATGAGCTTTCTCGGCTTACTGTGCGGCTGTGCCGTCGGCGACAAAGCCGCAGGGCTATCCACCGTATATTTCACGGCAGGCTTACTGTCCCTGCTGTTACTGGTCGGCTATATTGTATTGGTACAGAAAAAAGACCGTTGGATGATCGTGCTGTTCTTATCCGTCTTTGTGGTCAATATCGGCTATTGCTGGCTGGCGGTCGCCCCGTCGCTGACATCGGCGCTCAACGCCAACCGTCTGGCGTATCTCGGATCGGTGTTTCTGCCGATGTCGCTGTTGATGGTGATCCTGCACGTATCCAAACTGCCGGTTCCGCAGCATGTGCCGTGGGCGCTGTCGGTGTTGAGCGTCATCATGTTTCTGATCACCGCCACACCGGGTATTCTGCCGATTTACTATGCGCAGGTGTCGCTGGAAATCATCGACGGCGTATCCACGTTGCAAAAGGTGTACGGTCCGTGGCATGTACTGTATCTCGTGTATCTGCTCGGCTATTTCGCGGTGATGGTAGCGGTGATTTTACAGGCTACCCGCAAAAAAATGCTGGAATCCGTTGTGCATCTCGTGTTCCTGGCGGTGGCGGCGTTTGTCAATATCGGCGTATGGCTGATTGAACAGCTTGTCTCCATCCACTTTGAAATGCTGTCGGTATCCTACATCATCAGCGAGTTTTTCCTGCTTGTGCTGTATCTGATGCTTCAGGAAATCGACAAGCGCCTGGCACTCGTACAGCAAGCCGTCGTTGACACCGCTCTGCCGAAGGAAGAGTCTCTCCCCTACACCGACGAACAACTGGCGGTGTTCTGCGAAGGGCTGTCCGCCCTGACCGCCACCGAGCGCACGGTGTACGAGCTGTACGTTCAGGGGAAATCCAGCAAGGATATTCTCACTCTTCTCAACATAAAGGAGAACACACTCAAATACCACAACCGCAACATCTACAGCAAGCTCGGCGTATCCTCCCGCAAGCTGATGCTCACCCTCGCGGCGGCATTGAAATAAAAAAGCCACACAGTCTCTTGCCTTGAAGAAG
>JAZQHP010000022.1:0-12500 GCA_045540655.1 Acutalibacteraceae bacterium | reverse complement strand
GGCATCCATCAGTGTGTCGAATTCTTTGGTTTGCACGTCCAGTTCAGTGCGTACGATGATCTTGCGATTATTATCCACAGACGAGGTGTTGTCGTTGTGCAGTTCCACCTTGGACTGAGCGCCGCTGTTGCCGTCGGCGGGTTCTTCCACGAGGACGTCTTCGGACGTGTACGAGTTGTAGCCTTCGGGCGCGATATCGTATGCCGTATCGCTGGAGCCGACGGCTCCACAGGATGTACATATCAGGATCATAGCGAGCAGGATGCAAGAGACATAGAGCAGGGAACGTAGATGTTTCATAAAATGACCTCCTTTTATGGTTTTGGTGTGACTGTGTGGGCGTAAAGGATCACAGGATCGCTTTCTGCATCCACAGCAGTATAAGACACGGTTAGGAGAGTGCCTGCGGGATAGGGGGGCGTAAAGGCGCCGTTAAAGGCGACAAAGGCTACGTCGATGTTAAGATCCTCTTGCGAAATCTCATGGATGGTGACAAGGTATCCATCTGATTCGCCGCGAATTACCGTCACAGTAGCTGTGAAACAAGCGGTCGGTGGCACTTCCGGAAGGAGTGTGTGCCCATTGTATAAATCCGGTTCTTCGTCGGCAACCCAGCCGTCATGTCTTTCCGACTCGGTACTGTTGCCGGAAGCGTCTTGAACAAGGGCATCTTCGCTTGCGGTTCCTATCGGTATGAATGCAAAACCGAAGTTTTGTGCGGCGACGACAGCGCCGAATACAATCACCACAATTGCGGCAGCAACAGCTGCAAGGGGGATGAATCGAACAGGCCGATGGTTGCTGTGACGACGGTGATCGGTACTTTGCACCAGTTCGTCGTCCAGCTCGCCGAGCGCATCCAGTAGTTGATCAGGTGTCATGCAACCATCCCTCCTTTTGCAAATATGCTTTCAATCGTTGCCGCAAACGGAACAATTTCGATTTTGCCTTGGTTTCGCTCATCCCGCAGTATTTGGCAACGGTTTTCAGCGGATCAAAATAGTAATACCGTCCGAGAAACAAATGCCGTTCTTCCGATGATAAACTGCGAAGAAAGGCGTCGATGGCGGACGACAATTCTTTGGCGTCTAATTCATTCTCGGGAGAGTTGTTGTCGCTCAGGACTTCGCTCCATTCCTCCAGTGACAGCGCATATTCGCCGGCTGCGCGTTTGTCACGATGGCGATGACGATATCGATCAATCGAGATACGGCGTGTCAGCTTGCCGAGGTAAGTAGAAAGAACAGTTGGGATGTGTGGCGGTATGGAATTCCATGCCGCCATATAGGTGTCGTTGACGCTTTCTTCTTCGTCACTTTCGTTAGACAGGATCCGATGGGCGATACAACGCAAATACTCACCATACTTGTCTTCGGTGACAGTGATGGCGGTTTCGTCCCGATCCAGATACAGTTGTACAATGGCGTTATCCGTCACAGCATCACCTCCTCTTTAAAACCTCTCTCATATAACATCTCGTCAAAAAGACAGATTGGTTGCGTAAAAACTAAAATTATTTTTTGGGAAGAATGTGACGAATACCTTCTTCCAACCCCTCTTGCGTCAGCATACCGGTTTGATAGCGAATCAGTCGTCCATCGGCATCGATAAAATACGTGGAAGGGAAGGAACGCACATAAAAGGAGGAGACAGCCTCAAAATTCACATCATAATAGACAGGGAATGTGTAGCCTTCTTGCTCAATATATTGTTTGGCAATATCCACCGTTTCGCGTACGCCGTCGGTGGCGTTTACCATCAGGAACTGCACGTCGGGATAGGTAGCAAAAGCACGTTCAAAATCGGGCATTTCCATTTTGCAATAGCCGCACCAGGTTGCCCAGAAATTCAGCACCACCGGTTGTCCGCGGAAGTCGGAAAGCGACACTTCCTGTCCGTTTTTATCGAGTACGGTAAAATCGGGAGCGACAGGATGGGTGTTTTCGGTTGGCGGCGCATCGTTGGAAGGCGGCTCATAATCCGCCGAAAAGCGCTGATATAAATAAGAAGCGCCCCATATGATACCGATCAGAAGGCCGATCAGCACGATCCACTTGACAGCATTTTTCACGATGTTCCTCCTTTACGCAAGCAACGATAA
This sequence comes from Acutalibacteraceae bacterium, assembly GCA_045540655.1. GTDB lineage: Bacteria > Bacillota > Clostridia > Oscillospirales > Acutalibacteraceae > RGIG1959. The sequence goes on along the minus strand of JAZQHP010000022.1, from coordinate 10,399 downwards.
CCAGCGACCGAACAGACCGGTTGCCATCAGTAAACCGACGAGAATCAGTAATCCGCCGCAAATGCCGTTGACGATCCGATAGTGACGCTTGATTACGGAAAATGCTTCTTTCAGGCGATCAATCAATACGGCGCTGACAACAAACGGGACGCCGAGTCCTACAGAATAACACAGCAGCATCAGAATGCCCTGCAAAATGCTTCCGCGGTTTGCTGCCAGCATCAATGCCGAGCCGAGAAATGCGCCGACACAGGGTGTCCAACCGACAGAAAATACGATACCGAACAACAGGGAAGAAAAGAATCCGAGGCGGTTAAATCCGGAAAAGGATGTGCCTTTAAAAATCGACAGATTAAACACACCGAGATAACACAGACCGAAAAAGATCACCACCGCGCCTGTCACAATATTGATGAAAACGGTATATTCCCGTAACAGACGTCCGAATGTACCGGCTAATGCGCCCATGCAGACGAATACGATAGTAAAGCCCAGGACGAAGCCGAGTGCGTTTTTTAAAATACGCCGTAAATCGCGCTCCTGACCGCCTGCAAAGTAGGAAATATACACAGGGAGCATCGGGAGCAGGCAAGGCGAAATGAAGGTAATAATACCTTCTAAAAAGGATATAAAATACGGCAATGAACAGACGCTCCTTTCTACATGGTTCCTTATAGTTTCAGTATACCACATATACACGATCTTGACTACGCCTATAAACAAATTCTTTTTAAAATCAAAAATCCGCTCTATGAACACATAGAGCGGAAGCGTGCAGTAATTACAGATATCCGAGCGGATACATCGGATAAGCGGACTTGCCGTCCATAAAAGCTACAAAATAGGCGATAGCGTTTTCGCAGTCAGTGGGATGCCAATGAGTGCCCATGGTTTGGTCGGCGTTCATAACATCCATGATAAACATATTTTCATATGCATAAAGCTGCATGATCTGCTCGTGAGCATAGCCGATGATAATGGGGCAGTCGATGGTAAAACCGGTATCCATTGCAGCGGTGGTTGTTAACACGACGGGGGAGTGGTTTTTTAGTTGCTCATAAACGTACAGTACGTCACGATCGGTTATAGAATGCATGTGCTGACCTCCGATGAATATGATAAAGCGACTACAAAGAGGCTTTTTGTTGCGAAAGAGCGACAAAAAGTAGCGTAAATGCTATCTTGGGTTTAATATCAATCAATTGCCAATATCCTGCTTCGCAGGATGTAACGAAATCTCCAATTTTAATCGCCATCAAAATCACCTCTTTATGCTGATTATATCACAAAACAACATACTGTTCAATGATATATCGCTTATGCGATATGATATACGGCTAACGCCGTATGATATACTTGCTTCGCAAGCATGATATAATATCCGTTCCTTCATATTCCGCAGGCATATATCATCGCACGACAGTGCGATATCATACCGAAGGTATATCCACCCGTTCCGCAAGGAACGGATATCATTGAAAAAGTCACCTTTGTCGGTAGACAAAAGTGACTTTTCTTGGCCCGCCCGGAGGGATTCGAACCCCCGGCCTTTGGAATCGGAATCCACTGCGATATCCAGCTTCGCCACGGGCGGAAATATAGAACGTGTTGTTATTATATCGTTAAATTGCGGTTTTTGCAAGTATATTTTGCGAAAAATTACATTGTTTTTGCCACATGAAATAGGTTGACAAACATGGGGAATATGCTATAATATTAATACTTATGTTAAAGTGCTTTTATTGTATTCCGAAGGAGCCGAATCTCTTATGAATGAACACGTCATTGAAAAAGAATATCTGGAAGTGGACATTTTACATATGCTTCGCGCTCTTTTGAAACGGGCGTGGATCTTGCTGTTGGCTGTGGTGGTATTCGGCGCGGCGATGTTCTGGTATTCGTCGTTTATCATTCCGCCCCGCTATGAAGCGAAGGCAATGCTTTACGTCAATAATTCGTCGATTTCTGTCGGTAGTGCGCAGTTCAGTATTTCTTCTCAGGAATTGTCCGCGGCAAAGAGTTTGGTTAACACCTATGTGGTTATTCTGAAAAGCCGCAACGTTCTGCAGGATGTGATTGACGAGACGAAAGTTCCGTATTCTTACGAAACGTTAAAGAATATGATTTCCGCTCAGGCAGTGGAGTCTACGGAAGTGTTTGAAGTTTGTGTGCAATCGACCGATCCTGCCGAGGCGAAGCTCATCGCCGATTCCATTTGCCGCTTGCTTCCCGAAAAGGTGGAGGATGTCGTTGACGGCAGTTCGGTGCGTATTGTTGACCATGCGGTGACACCGGCTGTGAAATCGTCTCCGAGTGTCACGAAATACACGGCCGTAGGTATGGCGATCGGGTTCTTTGTAAGCGCTTTGTTTGTGATTCTGCTCGAACTCTTTGATCAGTACATCCGTTCGGAAGAATACTTGTTGCAAACGTATCCGGACATTCCTGTCCTTGGCGTGATTCCCGATCTGGATTCTTCTGCACATCATCACGATCGGTATTATTCCAACCATTACTACACCAGTCGTCGGGAAGGAGAGTGAGTTGTCATGGCGAACAGACGTAAGAATCTCTCTTCTGCCCGTGCCGAAGCCAATCATTTCGGTAAGGATCTGAATTTCGCTGCGGCAGAGGCTTATAAACTTCTTCGTACGAATCTGATGTTTTTCACTCCCGGCGAACGGGGTCACGTCGTTGGCGTGACCAGTTCGGTTTCCGGCGAAGGCAAAAGTACCACGTCGATTAACCTTGCGTATGCGCTGGCGGAATCCGGTCGTCGCGTCGTGCTCGTGGAATGCGACATGCGCCGCCCGACCATTGCCCGTCGTTTGAGTTTTGCTCCCGCACCCGGCTTGTCCAATCTGATTATCGGTGCATCCTCTCCGAAGGAAGTTCTTCGGGAATCGGGCATCCATAGCAAGTTGCATGTCGTTCCTGCGGGGGATATTCCGCCCAACCCTTCGGAGCTTCTCGGATCGGATCGCATGAAAATTGCCATCGAGACGCTGGCGCTTGACTTCGATTTCATCATTGTCGACCTGCCTCCTGTGACAGCAGTTTCCGATGCACTGGTGGCGGCGAATCTTGTGGAAGGCATGATTATCATTGTGCGTCAGGATGTTTGTACCCGTCACGCACTGCGGGATACGATGAGACAACTCAACGTGGTTAAAGACAAGATTCTCGGTTTTGTCTTTACCTGTGCATATTCGGATGATCGTAAGTATTACCGAAAACGGTATTATAAAAAAGGCTATGGTTACGGATATGGCTACGGATACGGCGAACGCCGTGCGGCGGGAAAATCCAAAGGCACGGATTCGTCTTCTGCGGAGTGAACACAATGAAAAGAACATGGTGCATTGTTTGCGGATGCATATTGCTGGCGGCGGCTGTCGTTGTTCTGTGCATGGCGCTTTGCGGACGGCAGGAGCCGTCCACGCAAACAGGGGAGTACGGGCCTTCGGAAACGACAACAACGACTGCATCTCCGGAGCAATCCCCACCATCGGATCAGCCGCCTGAAGCCCCGTATGTCAGCCCTGTGGATTTCGCCTCGTTACAGGATATCAACGAAGATGTCTATGCGTGGTTGGAGGTACCCGGCGCCGACATTCATTATCCGGTTGTTCAGAGTGCGATCGATGACGGCTTCTATGTTGATCATGACAGCGATAAAAAGCCCAACATCAACGGTGCGGTTTTTTCCGAAAAGCTCTATAATACCACGGATTTCACAGATCGTGTCACAGTGCTTTACGGACACAACATGAAATCCGGAGCCATGTTCGGCAGGTTACAAACGCTGTACTGGAGCGAGGAATATCTTCGTGAAAATGACGATATGACCGTGTATTTGCCCGATCGCGAATTGCATTTCGAGATGTTTGCGGCGTTGCCGTACAGTCGGATGCATCTTCTGCATTATTACTGCACCGAAAAAGAACGCGGTTTTAATCTGCTGATCGATGACATTTATACATCCCGTCAATTGAACGCCGTGCTTCTGGACGATAAACGTCCTGCGTTCGGTGATCAGGTCTTGGTTCTGTCAACATGTCTTTCCGGCGATAACCGATACCGTTATCTGGTATTCGGTGTCTGCAAAGATGTGTTTGAAGATAAGTAAAGGTTCTACGGTTCGTTTTATATTTGTATTATTAATCAGAGAGGATGATTTTTTTGAAAAAGATTCTTGCATGTGTGTTGTCGATGGTTATGTTGCTGACCTGCACAGTGACAGCAATGGCGGCACCAAATGATTTCGTTCCCAGCATCGAACAAAAGCCCGGTCCCGGTCTCGTTCAACAGCAAACGCAAGACGGTCGCCCCGGCTATGGTATCATTGTGATGCCCGACGGCAAGGAAATTGCTGTCCCCGAAAGCGACATTATTATTACGCCTATCGGTGATGCCGATAAAGCAGAAGACGATGTCCGCGAAGCTCTTGAAAATGCTCTCGAAAGCATTAAAGACGCAGACTCGCTCGAGGAGATCATTAAAAACATTCAGGATCTTCTGGATACACTTGCCGACGGTACCGATGCCGATGATCTGGTGATCACCGATCTGTTCCATGTGGGTGTTACCAATGATTATAAAGAACTGCTCGACAAAGGCGGCAAGCTCCAGCTGAAATTCGACGGTCTGTCCGGCTTGATCGCGGCGATGAAAAAGGACAACGGCAAATGGTCGTCGCTGCTTGACGGCTTGTTCAAGGACAACGGCGATGGCACCTACACCTTGATTATCGACAGCGAAGGCGTGTTCGCGTTCCTGCGCGACGCCGGCAAGGTGGACGTGGATTACAGCGATCCCGAGCAATCCTCGCCTCAGACGGGTGACATGACGGTTCTGATGATTGTCAGCGCCTTGACATTGATTGCTTGTGCGGCGGCGATGTTTGCGTTTGTGAAAAAGCAACAAGCATAAAGAGGTATATATGAAAGTTCGTTTTTCTAATAACCTTGTTCGATTTCTGATCCCGGCAATTGCGGCTTTTGTCGCAATTGCCGTCATCCTTTTAGGGATTCGTATATGGGATCACAATCGGCAAACCTTACCGACAGACGGTGACGGCTACCTTTCCGACGATTCCGAAAAGGCGATCGTCTATTTGGATGGTAAGCCCTATACATTGAAGGATAAGGTACAGACCGTACTCTTCCTCGGTATTGACCAATATGAGTCGGTCGAATCGTACGCCAACAAAAAACAGGCAGACTTGCTGATGCTGATGGTTGTGGATCACGAAGCAAGGCAGTTTTCCGTACTTCCCATCAATCGTGACACCATGGCCGCCTTTGACATGATCAGTGTCACCGGAGAAAGTGCAGGAGAGATAACCGCCCAAATTGCTCTTGCTCACGCCTACGGTTCAGGTGAAAAAGACAGCATCCGTAACGTGATTCATGCGGTATCCGATTTGCTCTACGGCACCAAAATCGATCGCTATTTTTCTGTTCAGATGGATGCGGTACCGATTATCAACGATGCAGTCGGCGGAGTAGAACTCGAATTGCTGGATGATTTCACGATGCTCGATCCTTCCTATACAGCAGGCACTGTTGTCACCCTGCAAGGGGAACAAGCGTTATCGTATGTGCAGGAACGCGGCGCGCTTCAGGATTCTTCCAACGAATCGCGTATGAAACGCCAGCAACAATATCTGACATCCTGGGAAGCGGCGTTTTTGGATGCTCGTGAAGACAATGAAATGCTGATCGCATCTATGATGGCGGATATTGCCGACTACATGCTGTCGGACTTCACCGTTGATCAGATGAACGATCTCGCGGATGATCTGGAAACATACAGCTCGAACGGCTTTCTCTCAATCGAAGGCGAATCGGTTGTAGAAGACGGTCATACGGCATTCTATGTGAATGAAGAAGCTCTCCGCAAACAGGTTATCTCCTTGTTTTACGAGTCTGCTCAAACTAAATAAAAAAACGCGAACCGTATTTTGATCCGGTTCTCGTTTTTTATGCAGAGATCAGGATAGCTTGGACGGGCAGATGTCAGACAAAGGACAAGACGCGCATTTCGGAGCACGTGCGGTGCAGATATCGCGTCCGAATCGTACGATGCGATGGCAGAAAGCGGAGCTTTCTTCAGGAGGAAGCAGAGCGCGAAGCTGAAGCTCTACTTTTTTGGGATCGGTGCTGTCGCAGAGCTTCAGGCGGTTGGAGATCCGAATGCAGTGCGTATCGGCAACCACACAGCCGGGAACACCGAAAATATCTCCGCAAACCAGATTAGCGGTTTTTCGACCGACGCCCGGCAGAGAGGTGAGCTGTTCAATGGTATCAGGGATCACACCGCCGAACTCTGTTTCCAGTTTTTGCGCCATCGCCACCAGGTCACGGGCTTTTGTTTTATACAGTCCGCAGGAACGGATCAGCTCTTCGACATCTTCAACGGATGCCGCGGCAAGGGATGGAGAGTCGGGAAAAGCACGAAACAACGCGGGCGTGACCATATCCACGCGGGCGTCGGTGCACTGCGCAGAGAGGCGCACAGCTACGAGCAGTTGGAAAGCGCTGTCGGCGTTTAAGGTACATGTGGCATCGGGATAGAGACTTTTCAGCATTTCTACAGCTTGTAACGCTGTTTTCATTCTTTTCGTTACTCTCGGCATGCAAGGCATCTCCTTTCGGTAATATGCTTTGAGTGTAACAGAATTACAACCATATGTCAAACCGTTTCTTGACATATATGCTCAACATTTGTATAATAAAAGAATAGAGATCTATCGTCAAAGAAAGGGGGAGAGCAGGATGCCGAAGCATTCTTTTAAAGAATATATGCCGTTGATCGAAGAAGCATTTTCCAGACAACAATCGGTGACAATCCCTGTCAAAGGAATCAGCATGAAACCGACGCTCTCTCCTGGGGACGGCGTAACATTGGCGAGCGTGAACGGGCATCGTGTGAAACGCGGCGACATCCTCCTTTACAAACGTGCGGACGGTAGCTTTATTCTTCATCGCGTGGTTCGTGTCACCGAACGTGGTGTTGATTTTTGCGGTGATGCACAGTTTACCGTCGAGAAAGATATCCCACACACCGCTTTGATTGCCTATGTCAGTTCCTATGAAACAGGCGGTGTAACCCATACATTAAACGACGTTCGTCAAGAAGGTCGCAGACGCCTGCGTACGCGCTCTGTACGCAGAGGCGTGTCTTTTCTCTCGCGGTTCAAAAAAACGCCGAATAAGGGCAATTCCGACGCACTAAAATACATCGGCAGGTATGTCCGTCGGTATATTCCGTCGCTGTTGATTATGTGTGTGACGGCGATGGTGGCGGCGGCATCGGGACTCGGTATGGCGCTGGTGTCCGGGCGTATTATTGATAAAGCGCTGACAGGATCGATGAGCCACTTCCGCGAATGGTTTTATCTGCTCTTTGTATTGTTGGTTGTCGCGGTGATCTGTAATGTGCTCTACAGTCAGCTTCGCGTGCGTGCCGCCGGTAAAATGAAAATACATATGCGCAATGATTTGTTTGCGATGATGCTGAATAAATCCTATTTACGCTTGCAAAAAATTCATTCGGGTGAGATCCTCAATCGATTTACGACCGATATTCAACTGGTTGTCGACAACGCCACGACGATTTTGCCGCAGACCGTTTCCATTGTTACGAAACTGATCGGCGGTCTGGCGTTTATGTTGGTGGTAGAGCCTGTGTTTACGTCGATTCTGATTGTCATCGGTGTCATCGCGGGGATTGTTCTGCAGCTGTGCAGTCGGTATTATAAGGCGATCCACAAGGAATGCCAGGAAACCGAAGGAAAGACCCGTTCGTTTTTGCAGGAATGCACGGAAAACCTCATGGTGATCAAATCGTTCGATTCCTTTGACGGTGTGAAAGGGATTCTCGAAGAACGCCAGGAAATCAACTTCCGCAAGCAATTAAAGCGAAACTGGTATGCGAACTTTGGCAACACCGCCGTTTTTGCAGGATTTACGTTTGCGTATTATGCAGGACTGGCGTGGGGCATTCTTCGCGTGGCGGGTGTGTTTGGCAGTGTGATGTCCGTCGGTGTCTTTGCTGCTTTCCTGCAAATCATGGAGCAGGTGCGCGCTCCTTTCCGAAATGCTTCGGGCATTATTCCGCAGTTTTATTCCATGTGTGCTTCCGCGGAACGTTTGCTTGAGTTTCAGCGGTTACCCTCGGAAGAAATCGTTGTGTTGCCGATGACGGCAGAACAGCTTTATGACGACGCGCAATGGATCGACTTTGATCATATTGATTTTTCGTACGATCGCAACACACCTGTCTTCCGACAGGCGTCCTGCCGCATCCGCAAGAATGCATTTACCGCCTTTGTCGGCGAATCAGGTATCGGTAAAAGTACGATTATCAAGATTTTGCTCGGCTTTTTGAAACCGCAAAGCGGTGCTGTGGCAGTTCACACCGACCGGACAGACATTTCGATTTCCACTGCTACGCGTCCGTTGTTTACGTATGTTCCGCAGGGTAACATGGTGCTGTCGGGCACGTTGCTTCAAAACCTGACCATCGGCGATGAAAGCGCCACACAAAACGATGTGGCAAGGGCGATTCGCCTTGCCTGCCTGGAAGATACCGTTGATGCGCTTCCCCAGGGACTGCAGACGGTGATCGGGGAGAGAGGCGTCGGCTTGTCGGAGGGACAGATTCAACGTCTGGCAATTGCCCGCGCCTTGATCAGCCGTGCGCCGATTTTGCTTCTTGATGAATGTACGTCGGCACTTGATGCGCATACCGAACAACAGTTGCTACGTAATTTGCGATCGTTGACCGATCGGACAATTGTGTTTATTTCGCATAAAGAAGCGGTTATTCATCAGGCGGATGATATTCTGGAAATCAAGGATCTTCAGATTTTTTCGCGAAACAAAAAGGAGGACGTGACCGATGGATGAATGGACTCAACAACTGATGGGGTTATCGGAAAGCGAGATCACCTTTTTGAAGCAATTTATGATGTTGCCTGAAGAAGCGCAGATTCTGGTGCGTCTGATTATTCAGGGAGATCCCGAACAAAGCCTGGAAGCGGAAATGGCATTGTATGATATGCTCGAAGAACGCGGGGAGGATGTTTCCGAACTTCGCGCTTCGATGAAACAGCGTTTGGAAGAAGAAAGTGCCGCAGCATCGAAAGAATAACAACGAAAGTGCCTTGGTCAGATTGGTGACCAAGGCACTTTTTAACGTTAATATGTATCCAGAAGAGATTTGTAGAAGTTTGCATAGTCTGTGCGTTCATTTTCCGTGAATTCGATTGCCGAACGCGGATGGCGATTGAGAAGTCCTGTGAACATATACTGCAGATCGTATCCCCAGTGCACGCCGCTGTCGCGAAGCGGTTTCATGTATTTTTCGATGAACGTAAGGATATGATAAATGTTGTATTTTGGGTTTTTCAGGAATCCGACAAGCAATTCGAGCGAGCAGTTACCGGCGCCACGTCCCATGCCTTGTACGGTAGCATCGAGATAGGACACACCGTAGGACAGCGTTTCAATGGTGTTTGCAAACGCCAGGTTCTGATTGTTATGAGCATGGAAACCGATCTTTTTATCGGTATTCTCGACTGCCGCCACATAGATTTTGGCAAGATCGGTCGCATTTTCGGGGTAGAGAGAGCCGTAGCTGTCCACCAGATAAATGACATCCACACTCGTCGCAGAGAGCATATCAAGTGCTTGTGTGAGCTGATCAAGCGGTACTTGGGAAATCGCCATCAGGTTGCAGGAGGTTTCATAGCCGAGTGTGTGGAAGTGCTCAATCATTTCGATGGCAGTAGGAATCTGATGCACATAACATGCCACGCGCACCATATCGATAACGCTTTGCTTTTTGGGAAGAAAGTCCGACTTAAAATCACAGCGACCGACATCCGCCATTACGGAAATCTTAGTATCCGACAGATTCTCCCCGACAATAGCACGGATATCGTCCTCTTCGCAGAACTTCCATTTGCCGAATTCTTCCGGATCAAACATCGACTTACTGCATTTGTAACCGAATTCCATATAATCCACGCCGCAACGCACATTCGTCTTGTACAGTTCGCGGACGAATTCATCGCTGAAATGAAAGTCGTTACACAGTCCGCCGTCGCGGATGGTCGCGTCGAACACTTTGATGTCGTCACGTACTGACATCAGATTACCTTTTCTCTGACCCATAGAGACCCCTCCAAACGCTTTACCGCTTTAAAGTTTAGCGGTTTAAAGTGATAACATTATAACATCCGTTTCAGTGAATGTCAATAGATAAACAGAAGAAAATCAAAAAGCGCCCTGAATTGCTTTGCCGGAGATTCGGGGCGATGTCTGTTTCTGACAATAATAAAAGAGGAAGATCAAACGATCTTCCTCTTTTATTGAAGACTAACCCTAAT
>JAZQHP010000021.1:0-9323 GCA_045540655.1 Acutalibacteraceae bacterium | reverse complement strand
CGGCAACGAGCCACTCGCCGGCACCTTGCAGATATTAAAAGACAGCGGATTTGACGGTGATCTGATGATCGAGCTGTATCGCCAGAATTTTGACGAAATCGCCGATCTTTCAAACGGTGTCGCCCATCTTCGACAAATTCTGGCTTCACTTTCCTAAAAAACATCCCATATATTGTGAAAATATGCAACATTTACTTGCAATTTTACGCAAAATATGCTATTCTTCTTATAATCGGAACGGTTTTGATAAAAGGAGTGGAAAGCTATGAAATGTCCGTTTTGCGGATTTGTTGAAAGCAAGGTAATCGATTCCCGTCCCACCGACGAGAATGCCCGCATCCGTCGCCGTCGTGAGTGCCTGCAATGCGGCAAGCGATTCACCACCTATGAAATCATCGAAAGCATGCCGATCATTGTGGTGAAACGCGACAAATCGCGCGAGGTCTTCGACCGCCAGAAGCTGTTCAACGGCTTGATGCGTGCGTGCGAAAAGCGCCCGGTTTCGTTTGAAGTGCTGGATAAGGTCGTGGACGATATCGAGACCAGAATCCAGAACTCCCTGGCGCGCGAAGTGACCGCGCAGGAGATCGGCGAATATGCCATGGAAGCGCTCAAGTCCATTGACGCGATCGCGTATGTGCGCTTTGCGTCCGTGTATCGTCAGTTTACGGACATCAGCAGTTTCCAGGAAACCATCACAAACCTGCAAGCCGACGACAAGAAATAATGGTTTAACCTGAAAAACGGGGTATCGCCTTTCGGTGATACCCCGTTTATGTTTTATATCATTCCGGAAGTTTTGCCAGCAACGCGCGCACAGGCGCGCCGTCGGCACCGGCGATGCGAATGGGCGCGGCCATCAGGACATACGGTCCTGCTTCGACGGCGGACAGATCCAGTCCTTCCAGGATCGCCACGTTCGACGACAACAGCAGGCGATGCACCTCTGCTTCTTCTTCAAACGGTGCCACCGATACGCCTTCCACGCCAACCAGCTTGACACCGGCATCCAGAAGCACAAAGGCGGCGCTTTGCGACAAGGTGACGTTGCCCTTGAACAGCACACGCTTGGGAGCGATCCACAGATGATCCTCCAGCGTTTCGCCGACCAGGGTGCCGCTCGCCTCGATTACGAGGCAGTCGCCGCAACAAACCGACAGCGGAATGGATTCAATATCGCCCGCGCCCTCCCAGAAGTGGCAGGGTGCGTCCATATGCGTGCCGGTGTGCAAGCAGGCATGGATCACCGAGGTGGTGCACACGTCGCCCATATGAATGTCCGAGCGTTTTTCCGTTTGCGGGGCGGGATCGTCCGGATACACGGGAGCGGATACCCATTCCCGCGAAATATCAATCCAGCGTTCAGCCATGACCATTCTCCTTTAAAAGAATTCAACGCATCCGCGCATCGCTGTTTACAGACGGGCGGCAATCGAGTTGAGCAGACCGCCCTGTTCGATGATGTTCTGAATGAACGGCGGGAAGGGCTGTGCCTGATAGGTATCGCCCGTCGTGACGTTGGTGATGACGCCCGTGTCGAAGTCCACTTCCACTTCCTGACCGTCCTCAATCGCGGCCGCCGCTTCGTCGCATTCGAGAATCGCGAGACCGATGTTGATCGCGTTGCGATAGAAGATGCGCGCGAAGGTGGACGCGATGACGCAGGAAATCCCGCTCGCCTTAATAGCGATGGGCGCATGCTCACGCGACGAGCCGCAACCGAAGTTTTTACCGGCGACCATGATGTCGCCCGATTTCACCTTCGACACAAACGTCGTGTCGATGTCCTCCATGCAGTGAGCGGCCAGCTCCTCGTGCTTGGAGGTGTTCAGATAACGCGCGGGGATGATGACATCCGTGTCCACGTTATCGCCGTATTTATGTACCATACCATGTGCAATCATACTATCGATTCTCCTTTCTTACAGCGTCGCGGGATCGGTCAGCGTGCCCGTGACAGCGCATGCCGCCGCCACGAAGGGGCTGGCGAGATAGATCTCACTGTCAACATGACCCATACGACCGACGAAGTTGCGGTTGGTGGTGGACACGGCACGCTCGCCCTCCGCGAGGATGCCCATGTGACCGCCGAGGCACGGACCGCAGGTCGGCGTGGACACCACCGCACCCGCATCAATAAAGATATCGAACAGGCCCTCGTGCATGGATTGTTTCCAGATTTCCTGCGTAGCGGGAATGATGATGCAACGCACATCCTTATGCACCTTGCGACCTTTGAGCACCTGTGCCGCGGCGCGCATATCCTCGATGCGGCCGTTGGTGCAGGAACCGATAACCACCTGATGAATGTTCACCGCGCCCGCGCACTCGTCAATGGTCTTGGTGTTTTCGGGGAGATGCGGGAACGCGATCGTCGGACGGAGCGTCGAAAGATCGATCACCACCGTCTCGTCGTACACTGCATCCGCGTCCGCCTCAAACACGCGCACATCGCGCTGGAAGCGATCCTTGCAGTAGCTGAGCGTCACGTCGTCCACAGGGAAAATGCCGTTTTTCGCGCCCGCTTCGATCGCCATGTTGGCAATGCAAAGGCGATCGTCCATCGACAGCGAGCGAACGCCCTCACCCGTGAACTCCAGCGAGCGATACAGCGCGCCGTCCACGCCGATTCTGCCGATCAGATGCAGAATCACGTCCTTGCCGCTGACGAACGGTTGCAGGGCACCTTTAAGCTCCACCTTGATGGCGGACGGCACCTTGAACCAGGTTTTACCCGTGGCGATACCCGCGGCAAGGTCGGTCGAGCCGACACCCGTCGAGAACGCACCGAGCGCACCGTAGGTGCAGGTGTGGCTGTCCGCGCCGATGATGCAGTCGCCGGGGCCGACCAGACCCTGTTCGGGCAACAGTGCATGCTCAATGCCCATGCGTCCGACATCGAAGAAATTCACGATGTCGTATTTATTGGCAAATTCACGCGTGCGCTTGACCTGTTGCGCCGCCTTGATGTCCTTGTTGGGGGTGAAGTGATCCATCACCAGCGCCACGCGCGTGCGGTCAAACACCTGCGTCGCACCCGCACGCTCAAACTCGTTGATGGCGACGGGAGCCGTGATGTCGTTGCCGAGGCACAGATCCAGCTGTGCTTCGATCAGCTGACCCGCGGTGACCGATTCGAGTCCCGCATGGCTCGCCAGAATTTTTTGCGTCATTGTCATTCCCATAATGATAAGCCTCCTTACAGCATCAGATCGTATAATCGTGGATGGTGGTGTCCCCGCGTTGCAACAGGGTGACACCGCTTCGTGCCATCTCGCAAATTCCAAAGGGCTCAATGCCCTCAATAAACGCATCCAGCTCTGCCGTTTCACCCGTCAGCTCCAGCGTAACGGTGGTGTCACCGATGTCCAGTACGCGTGCACCGTAGGATTGCACCAGCTTCAGAAGAGCGGTACGATCGGACACGGAGCGCACCTTCACGAGCACCATTTCGCTCGCCGTACAATCGTCGAGCGACAGCATTTCCACCTTGATGATATCCTCCAGCTTGAACAGCTGGCGGATCACCTGCGTGAAGATGCCTTCGTCTCCCGATACCACGACTGTAATGCGGGATACGGCAGGATTTTCGGTGTTGCAGGCGACTACGGAATCGATGTTGAAGCCGCGGCGGGAGAATAATCCCGTCATGCGGAGCAACACACCCGGTTGGTTATCCGCCAACACGGAAAACGCTTGTTTCTTTGTACTCATAGTATCTCCTCCCCCACCGTTATTCCATTGTCTCGATCATGCTGTCCACGGTTTTGCCGGGCGGGATCATCGGAAGTACGTTGACGTCCTTCGACAAACGGCAATCCACCACCACCGGCCCGTCGACCTGCAGAGCCTGCTCGAGCACCGGGCGGATATCGGCGGCGGTATTCATATGCATACCCTCACAGCCGTACGCCTGCGCAAGCTTGACAAAATCGGTGCGACGCTCGGGATCGGTCGACGAGAAACGGTGACCGTAAAACACCTTTTGCCACTGACGCACCATGCCGAGCACGCGGTTGTCGAACACCAGCACCGTCACCGGCAACTGATAGGATACGAGCGTGGTCAGCTCGTTGCAGTTCATGTGGAAGCTACCGTCACCCGTGATCAGCACCGTGCGCTTGTTGCCGGTGCCGCACTGCGCGCCGATGGCGGCGCCCATGCCGTAGCCCATCGTACCCAGTCCGCCCGATGTCAGCAGACGGCGGGGACGGCGCACCTCGAAATGCTGGGCGGTCCACATCTGATGTTGACCGACATCGGTGGCGATGACGGTGTCTTCATCCACCAGATCGCGCAGGGTTTCCAGAATCACACGGGGATCGGGCAGTTCGTCATCGCCGAGGATCGGCGACGGGATCACACGCTTTTTTGACAGCACACTGTCCACCCAGGCGGTGTGTGTATGCGGCTCACTGCGCTCACAGAACGCTTCAAGCACCGTGGTCAGCTCACCGCCGATGCGCACGGCAGTCGAGACGTTTTTATCAAATTCGGCGTGATCCACATCGATATGGACCACCTTGGCGTGCGGTGCAAAACCGGTACGGTCGCCCGCCACGCGGTCGGAGAAACGCGCGCCGCACACAAACAGCGTGTCGCATTCCTTCGCGGCAAGGTTCGCCGCCGCCGTGCCGTGCATACCGACCATGCCCAGCCACAGCTTATGAGACGGCGGGAAGCCGCCCAGTCCCATCATGGAGGAACACACGGGGATATCCTGTTGCTCCGCAAAGCGCAGCAGCACCTCTTCCGCGCCCGACGAAATGACACCGCCGCCGAAATAGATCAGCGGCTTTTCACAGGACGCAATCAGCTCCAGTGCCATGTCGATACGTGCTTCTTTGGGAGCGGGCACCGTACGCTTGACCGAAGCGGGCGCGGGCTCATAGTCGGTGACCGCCGCGGAAATATCCTTCGGGATATCCACCAGCACCGGTCCGGGACGTCCGCTTTGCGCAATTTCAAATGCCGTGCGGATCGTCTGCGCGAGCTTCGTGATGTCTTTAACGATGAAATTATGCTTAGTGATCGGCATGGTGATGCCCGTGATATCGATCTCCTGGAAGGAGTCGCGTCCGAGCTGATCCACCGCCACGTTGCCGGTGATAGCAACCATCGGGATGGAGTCCATGTACGCCGTCGCAATGCCCGTCACCAGATTGGTCGCACCGGGTCCCGACGTCGCAATGCACACGCCGACGCGTCCCGTCGCGCGCGCATAGCCGTCCGCGGCATGCGCCGCACCCTGCTCATGTGCCACCAGAATGTGGCGGATGCGATCGCTGTATTTATACAAGGCATCGTAAATATTCAGCACCGCGCCGCCGGGATACCCGAAGACGGTATCCACGCCCTGCTCGAGCAGGCATTCCATCAAAATATCCGAACCGTTTTTCTGCATGTCTGTGTGTCAACCTTTCTCAAAGGGGATGAGGGACGCGGCTTACGCCTGCCCCAGATATTCTTCCAGTGTGATGCCGCGTGCCATAATCTCGGTCGCCGCTTCCACGCCGACGTAGCGATAATGCCACGGCTCGTAGATCACACCGGTAATGGTTTGTTTGCTTTTGGGATAGCGCAGAATAAAGCCGTATTCCGCGCAGTGCGCTTTCATCCAGTCAAAGGCAGGCGACTGATCCCAGTATTCCTCCAGCTCATAGCAATCCTCGTGAAGCAGGTCCACTGCCAGCCCCGTATGATGCTCACTGGTGCCGGGACGCGCGACCACGGTCGCCGCTTCCACCAACGCATCCTCATACGACATACCCGTCGCATTGATGACCCGCTGTACCTTGTTGTTGTAGAGACTTTGCTGGGTATCGTAGGAACGATACGCCGAGGTCACATACAGTCCGTAATCCGCGCCCGCTTCCAGCATGGCGTTGAGCGGACCGACCACCTTGGCATCCAGATAATAACCGTCGCTGTAATAGACCAGATTCTGCGACGCGATCTGCTGTTTGGTCAGCGGATTCCACGGATTGACCAGCCGCAGATCACTCGCCGTGTTGATCACCACCCGTGTGGTTGTGGTGGTCGCGGTCGTCGTGGTCGTGGTGGTGGTCGTCGTGGTCGTGGTGGTTTGTGTAGACGTTGTCGGCAACGTCGTGGTCATCAGCGTGGTGGTCGTCACCTGCGACCGGTCAATGGTCGTGGTGGTGACGGTGGGAGTGCCGTCAACGGGTGTGTTGCGGCGCGGCAACACCAGGATCGTAATCGTCCCGCATATCAGAATCACCGCCGCGAGCACGATCAGTCCGATGCGGATCAAAAAATGCGCCTTCGTCACTTCTTTCCGTGCGGCGCGTCCGCCTGCACGTCTGTCCTTTGCCATGATCGTCCCTCCGCTCGTCTGTTTATTTCAAAATCCGTTCCATGAGCAACTTGGCATCCGTGGTCGTAATGTCGCCGTCGTCATTCATGTCGGCGGCGATTTCGCGGCGATGCGACAACGGCACATCCGATCCGAGTGCGCGCAACAGGATCAGGCGCACATCGGATGTGTTAAAGCTCCCGTCCAGCGTGACGTCGCCTTTGACGACCGTATCATCGGGATGCACCGTGTCGTCCATGCGAAGCAGTGCCGTGCCGATCAGCGCGTCGCCGTCATGTTTTTCCACCGCGTAACAGGTATCTCGCAGATGCCGCACCGTCTGATCCGCCGCAAACGAGGCAACGACGGCGCCTGTCACATCGTAAAAGGCAGTCGTGCCGTCGGCGGCAACCGCCGAAAGCAGATGCGCTTCGTCGCTGTAAGTAAAGGATGCGAATTCGCCCGCAATGACAGGGGAAATTGCCTCGTTGTCTTTTGAAAAGATCTGCAGTCCGCCATCGACGGTGCGCGCTTCCTCGCGCACACTGAAGGCTTGCTCCGTCGCATAAGGGAAGATCGTTGTCAACCGTCCGCTGATATCCAGCCGTCCCCAGCCGTTGCCGTTGCTTACCTTGACATACTCGCCGCAGGGCGTGCCCATGGCGGCATAGGTGTCGCCGACAAAGGTGCCGCTTTGCGTATCGAACACCTGCCACATACCGTCATCCCGACGAAGTGCCATGTAGCGCTCGCCCGTCTCCCATTTCAGGGTCAGCGGCGCCTGATACCCATAGCGTCCGAAGCAGAAATGCACCGTACCGCCGGGAAGCACCGTTTGTGCCTCGGAGGGGACGTAATACCGCTCCAGCGTGATATTGCGGGCGGTGTTCGTCATCGTGACCAGGATCACGTTCATGTAGGGACACACCGTACTGTCACGATGGGTGTCGGCGTAAGGGCACAGCGCGGCGGCCGTGCCGTGCACCGTCGTGGTCCATTCGGACGGCTCGTGAAGCGCCGCCCAACGCGCCGCCGAATACGGCTCGCGCGTCTGCTCGCCGTCGCCCGTCATCGTGCCGAGCATCAGCGATTGATTCTCATCATAGGCGGTATACAGGATGGTACCGTCCACCCCGCCCGCTTTCATCTGAACATACGCATAGTCGGTAACATACACCGCCGCGGCAGACACGCCGCTTGCAGGCACGACCGCCAGCAGGCATAGCATCGCACACAGTGCCGCTATCCATCGTTTCATACGCTGATTCCTCCTATGCCGATTGTTTTTTGGTCAGATCACGAGACCGCCGTTCGGGGCGAGCACCTGTCCCGTGATAAATGCGGCGTCCGTCGATGCCAGAAACGACACCGCCGCCGCAATTTCCTCGGGTTTCCCCAGACGGCACAGCGGCGTATCCTCCGCGAGTGCCGCTTTGTCTTCTTCGGAAAAGCCCGCCATCATATCCGTTTCCACCGCGCCCGGCGCGACCGCGTTGACGCGGATGCCCGACGGTCCGACCTCTTTGGCAAGTGCTTTCGTCATGCCGATGAGCGCCGCCTTAGCGGTGGAATAATGCACCTCACAGGAAGCACCCGTTTGCCCCCACATGGACGCGATGTTGACAATCACACCGCTGTGGCGGCGAAGCATACCGGGCAGAACAGCCGAGCAGGTGTAAAATGCACCGTTGACATGCACGTCCATCATCCGCTTCCATTGCGCGGCGGACAGATCGGTGAACAGGCTTTGCTCGGCGATGCCGGCGTTGTTGACCAGCAGATCAATCTTACCGAACCGTTCCTCCACCGCTTCAACCATACGGCGTACCGCCCGCTCATCCGCCACATCGGCACGACAGAGCATGCCGTCGGCACCGAGCGCTTCGAGGACACGGGCGGTGCTTTGCGCCGCCGCATCATCCGCACGGTAGTTGACGATCACGGTATAGCCGTCGCGCGCCAGACGAAGCGCCACCGCGCGTCCGATGCCGCGCGAGCCGCCCGTAATCAATGCCACATTCGCCACTGTATATCATCCTTTCGGCTCCGACGGACAAAGCCACGTCGGAAGCATTTGCGAATACGCCCGAAACGCCGTCGGCAGAGCCCGACGCGTCTGAAGCGCGTGAAGATCGACCCATTCATAGTCCGTCGGAAGTTCGCACGGCTCCACCATCGCCAGCGCCCCGTGCATATCCCATTCGATGTGCGAAAAGATATGGCGCGCGGCGGGCAAGGTCAGCCAGTCGCTGACACGATGCAACGCCTCCAGAGGCAACTGCGGCGCATCATGCCCTTCGGTATTCGGAAGCTCCCACAGTCCCGCCAGCAATCCGCTGTCGGGGCGCTTGTGCAACAGCACGCACGGCACATCGTCATTCGTCAGCAACACAAACACCGTCTTTTGCTCCACACGTCGCGGTTTTTTCGGCGAGCGCACGGGAAGCGTCTGCGCCTCCTCCTGCCCTGCCACCGCGCACTCCTTTGCCACGGGGCATCGGTCGCAGTACGGCATGGTGTTCGGCAGGCAGATCCGTTCGCCGAGCTCCATGAGCGCCTGATTGAACACATCGGGACGATCGGCGGGAACCATCGCCGCGGCAAGCGCCGTCAGTTCTTTTCTGACCGCGCCTTTGAGGACATCCTCACGGCACGCCGTGAGCCGCGCGAGCACGCGAAGCACATTGCCGTCCACAGCGGGAACGGGCAGGCGAAACGCGATGGAGGCGATGGCACCGGCGGTGTAATCCCCGATACCCGAAAGCGCCTTGAGCGCTTCAAAATCGGCGGGCAATTCGCCGCCGTGCCGCTCCATAATCTCGTTAGCGGCTTTTTTCAGGTTGCGCGCACGGCTGTAATAGCCGAGCCCCTCCCACAGCTTCATCAGATGATCGTCGGAAACAGCGGCAAGCGCCGCCACATCAGGGCAAGCGTGCATGAAACGCTCGAAATACGGAATGACCGCTTCGATGCGGGTTTGCTGGAGCATGATCTCCGACACCCACAC
>JAZQHP010000020.1:0-4027 GCA_045540655.1 Acutalibacteraceae bacterium | reverse complement strand
CGTGATGATATGCCAAGCCTGCGGCTTGGATAAAAAAAGAAGTAACTTTTGGTAGACAAAAGTTACTTCTTTTTTGGAGCGGCTTACGAGGCTCGAACTCGCTACCTCCACCTTGGCAAGGTGGCGCTCTACCAGATGAGCTAAAGCCGCAATTGCAAGGCATAGTATACCAAACTATGCCCTACTTGTCAAGAGAAAAATGCAAGAAAATTATCGATTTTCTGCGTAGTGCGCGATCATGTCCACCGCGCCGTCGATACCGAACATGGCGCTGTTGACGGTCAGATCGTAGGTCGTTGCCACGCCCCATTTTTCATCGCAGTAAAAATCGTGATAGCCCGCACGCTTTTTATCGGTGCGTTGCATCAGCACGGCGGCGTCCTTTTCCTTCAGTCCGCGCTTTTCCATGATGCGTGCGATGCGGCTGTCCTTGTCGGCATGCACAAACACGCGCACCAGATCCTCGCGACCCGCCAGCACATATTCCGCACAGCGACCCACGATCACACAGCTTCCCCGGTCGGCAAGCTCCTTCATGGTGCGGCTCATCGCCAGAAACACCTGATTGCCGAGCGGCAGTTGCACGTCGCCGCCGAAGCCGCCGCCCATAGCGAGCGAATACAAAAAGCTGCTGGTCGGTTTTTCGTCCAGACTCTGAATCATATCCTCGGTCAGTCCGCTCCGCTTGGCGGTTTCGGTCAGCAGGGCGTTGTCATAAAACGGGATGCCCAGCCGCTCGGCGAGCTTTTGTCCGATTTCGTGTCCGCCGCTTCCGAACTGGCGGCCGATGGTGATGATGATCGGTTTCATAGGGTTTCTTCCTCCTTCGGTTGCATACACTCTGCCTGCAGGCGGTCGCCGTCCACGGCAACGATGCGGGCGACCACGGTCTGTCCCGCGTCGAACACCCCCTGCAAGCGGCAGGGATAATAGCCTTTCGTATAGCCGAGCGTGCCGTTGTCGTCGGTGCGGGTCTCACACAGGATCTCCTGCACACTGCCGACAAGCGCGCTCATCAGACGGCGGCGGGTCTCCTCGCACGCCGTGCCCATGATTTTGGCGCGGCGGGCTTTTTCCGCCGTCGGGATCTGGTCGGGCATCGCCGCCGCTTTCGTTCCTTCGCGCGGCGAATAGGGAAACACATGCACCTTCGAGAAGCCGATGCTGTTCACGAAGGTCAGCGATTCTTCAAACAGCTCCTCCGTTTCGCCGGGGAATCCCACCATCACATCGGTCGTGAGGGTGGTGCCGTCGAACGCCGCCTTAAGTTTGTCGCACACCATGCGGTATTCCTCGGCGGTGTAGTGCCGGTTCATGCGGCGAAGCACCGCATCACTGCCCGACTGCAACGATACATGGAACTGCGGGCACAATTTCGGTTGCGCCTGCAGGCGCGCGATCATCTCGTCGGTGAGGTGATCGGGCTCGAGCGATCCGAGCCGTACCCGCTCGATGCCGTCCACCGCGCAAGCAGCATCCACCGCATCGGCGAGTGTGAGATCTGTGCCCTTGCCGTAGGCGGTCAGGTTGATGCCCGTGAGCACCACTTCCGCATAGCCGCGGCGCACCAGCCCGCGCAATTCCTCCACCATATCCGACAGCTCGCGCGAACGCACGCGCCCGCGGGCATACGGAATGATGCAATAGGAGCAAAACCGATCGCATCCGTCCTCGATTTTCACAAAAGCGCGGGTGCGTTCCTCGAAATCGTCGATGCGAAGCGGCTCAATCGTGCGCTCGTGCGGGGGGATCGCCACCGTCCGCGACGACGAGCGGAGAAACGCCTCCACCAGCCGGGGCAGATCACGGCGGCACGCGTTGCCCATGACGATATCCGCTTCGGTAAGCGCTGCCGCTTCGTCGGGAAATGCCTGCGGCAGGCAACCCGTGAGCACCAGCACCGCCTCGCGGTGTGCGCGGCGAAGCCGTCGCAACAGCTGGCGCAATTTGCGGTTGCTTTCCCCCGTGACAGTGCAGGAGTTGATGACGATCACCGCGTCATCGCCGACACGGTCGGGATGGTACACGGCGGTGGTGTGTCCCGCCTCCTTCATCAGCCGCATCATCGCCTGCGTTTCATATTGATTCACCTTACAGCCAAGCGTGTAAAAATAAACATTCATGCGGTTCTTCCTTTTTCCTTCGGTCTGTGTTCAGTATACAACAATCCGCCTTCAAAGTCAATCGCGCCGCCGTTCCTCTGAAAAAACTTTAAGATACCCCCTCGCCGCTTGCAACTGTCCGCAGAATGTGCTATGATATTCTCATATATAAACGGAAAGGGGGACGAGCGCGTGGCGCATCGGTATGATCCGACCATGTCGGCGGTGGATATCCGTCAGCCGTGGGTGATGGCGTTGTTTTTAATTTTCTGCGTACCGCTCTTCCCCGAATATGTCGCGCCCTTCGTTTCCGTCGCGGCGTTTTTCTTCGCGCTTGCCGACGTGCGGCGGCATCATCGCCGCCTGCGGGTGGGCGAAGCGGGCAAGGTGGTGGTGATCTTCCTGTCTTTCATGGCGCTTCATCTGCTGTGGGCGTCCGACAAGGGGCTGTCGTTGCTGTCATGGGTCTACTGGGCGGCGATGTTTTTAAGCTACCTCTCCCTCACCTCGATCCTCATTTCCCCGCGGCGCATCGAAACCGCCCTCTTTATTCTGTCGGTGATCGTGGGGTTGCTCGGACTGATCGCGTGCGCGCAGTACATCTGCGTGGCGTTGTTGCATATCGAGTGCGTGCCGTTGCAGGTGTGGGATTTTCTCGATGAGCGGGTGTATGCGCTGGTGGACATGAACATTCACCTGCACTCGCTGGGTATACGCGCCGCCGCCACGTTTGCGAATCCCAACCTCTTTTCCCAGTTTATGATCATGGCGATCCCGTTTGTCGCCGCCTACGGCTTCACGGGAACGCGCTCCGCCGCGCGCATCCTCGCACGCGTGAGCTTGGTGCTGGCGGTGGGCGGCGTGTTTGTGTCCTTCTCGCGCGGCGCGTATCTGGCGCTGGGCGCGATTGCGGTGGTGATGTGCGTGGCGAATATCCGCCGCCTCGTCCCCATTCTCGTGGTGGCATTTTCGGGTTGCCTGCTGTTGCCCGCTTCCGTGTGGGAGCGGCTCGGGAGCGTCGGCAATGCGTCCGATGTGGCGATCTCCGAGCGCTTTCAGGTGTGGGGCATCACGATGCAAGCGTTTCTGGAGCGCCCGCTGACGGGTCACGGCATCGGACTCGGCGGCATCTGGCCGCGGTTGGCGGAAAGCGGTTTTGCCGCCCCGCACGCCCACAACACGTTTTTGGAATTTTTGGTAGAAGGCGGCATCCTCGGTCTGGTGCTGTTGCTGTTTTTGCTGTGGAAGCTGTTCCGCGAAGGCTTTGAGCTGATCATCCACAACCCCCGCATCCGTATGTACGGCGCGGCGGTGATCGCGTTTTGCGGCGGTTTTTGCGTGAGCGGCATGGTGGACTATCCGCTGTTTGCGCCCAAGCTCATCGGGATGTTTTTTGTGGTGCTGTCGTTCACCGATGCGATGGGCTTTGTGGATATGAAGCGCACGCCCGCGACCCTCGCGAATACCATTCCGTTTTTTGATGCGATCCACCGCACGGTGGAATCGTGGGTCCGCAAAAAAACCGATCCGAAGACACCGTAAACGGGCGGTACCCGCCTTTTGATTGTCGCCCCTCCCCGTAGGGACCGATGTCCCCGGCGGTCCGTTGCCATGCGTTGCGTATTGACGCGGCACGACACATAGGTCGCGCCCTACGTTGGACGGGTGTATCAACGTACGATGGCGGGCGGATGATATCCGCCCCTGCATTGGATGGTTGTACCACCCGCATATCACAACACAAAAAGGTTGCCCGCTGTCCGAAAGGACAACGGGCAACCTTCTTTTATATTCTTCGCTTATTTCTTTTTCTTGATCACAACGATGACCACCGCGATCACCGCGATCAGCACCACCGCACTGACGGCGACAGGCACGACGGGAAAGGCATTCTCTTCCTCGTCATCCACAGGCGTCTCGTCCTC
>JAZQHP010000019.1:0-32896 GCA_045540655.1 Acutalibacteraceae bacterium | reverse complement strand
TGATCGTGAAGATGGGCATCGATATGGATGAGGAGAAAGGGGAGAATACGCCGTGATACGGGAGCTGGTGCACGATCCGCTGTTACTTTCGGCGCCGTCTGAAACAGCAACGGCGGCGGATAAGGCGGTGGCGGACGATCTGCTCGACACGCTCAAAGCGCATCGGTCGGAGTGCGTCGGGATGGCGGCGAATATGATCGGTGTGCGCAAGCGCATCATCGCCGTCGCGGACGGCAACGAGTACCGCGTGATGTTCAACCCCGAGCTTCTCAAAACCGCCGACCCCTATCAAACGGAGGAGGGCTGTCTGTCGCTGCTCGGCGGACCGCGCCCGTGTCGGCGGTATCGGTCGGTCAAAGTCCAATGGCAGACCGCCGACGGACAAACCCGCATCAAGACCTTTCAGGATTGGACCGCACAGATTATTCAGCACGAAATCGATCATCTGAACGGCGTGCTGATCTGACAATACTCAAAGGAGAGACGACGAATGAAACCGTTTTTGGGGACAGATATCACGACAAATGCCAAAAATGAACAGAGGAACGGCGACGAGTTTTTGGTTGCCGTCGCACCGCCGTCAATGGTAGAGGCGTATGAACGGGCGACGGAAGAACGGATCGAAATCGTCAGACCCCAATGGGGCAAAAAGGCGATCATGGTGTTATTCGCGCTGGCATTTCTGACGACGATGGGCATGGCGCTTGTGAGCAATCGAGCGACACAGGCGGGCCTCGTGATCATAGAACAGCCGCTTTTTATTGCTTTGATGGTACTGCTTGCGCTGGAGATTGCGGCATATCTTGTATTGCCGCACATTTTTGTCAGAGCCGGTCGCGCGGCGGAGAATACAGACGAAGCCGTTTCTGCGGCAAACCGACTGGCACAGGCGACGGCTGCCATAGAGCAGGAACTGGCGATTCCGCGCGATGCCGGAACGATGGACGTGCTGGCGATGAACTATAAGGTAAAAAACGGCGAAGTGAAATATGCGGAAAAGACCATGCAGTTGTATTCGCATATCAACATGGCGTTTTATGTGTTCACAGACAGCGATACACTCTGCCTGGCGAATATGGAATGTAAATATGCGATTCCGCGTGCGTCGCTTCAAGGGATCCGCACCGTCAAACAACAGGTGCGCCTGTCGCAATGGAATAAGGATGTACCGTTCAATCAGGGGGAGTACAAAGCCTATCGTATGAACGCCGATCAGTTTGGAGCGATTCACGCGAAACCGTATTATGCGCTGATGTTTACGCATGAAGGCGAGGAATGGGAGTTGTATGTACCGTGTTACGAGCGGGCGACGCTCGAGACAATGACGGGGCTTCGTGTTACGGAAGGATAAGGAGAGGCGCGTCGATGAAAACGATCAAGGCATTGACAATCACATCGATTTTGAATAGTATCTTTTGCCTTTTCTGTGTTGCATCCACCGTATGTTTTGCAATTTCCGATTATGCATTTCATCACAATTCTGATTGGAGAACACCGTTTGACGTTGCAAACATTTTCATTTATGGCTGGGTGGCTAATCCTGTTGCACCGATTTCGTTTATTATTTGTATCATATTTTTTCTAATTGAGCGAAAGCAACCTGAGAATATGCAATTCATCGGAAAGAAATGGATTTGGATTTTTATTTGGCCGGTTATTTCCACATTTTTTTATTTTGCTGCATTGATGTTAACAGTGGCATTCACCGGTGGTGTTTGATATATAACAAAAAGGCTTGACCTCATCGGTCAAGCCTTTTTTACATCAATCCGATGAATACATAGATCAGCCCGTACACCACACCCGCTACCGTACCGTAGACGATGACGGGACCCGCGATGACAAACATCTGCGCGGCAAGCCCCAGCACATACCCTTCGGTTTTGAATTCGATGGCGGGGGAGGCGACGGCGTTCGCAAAGCCCGTGATCGGCACGAGTGTTCCCGCGCCCGCATGCTTGGCAATTTTGTCATACAGCCCGAATCCCGTCAGCAGGATGCTGATCGCAATCAGGGTGACGGTGCAGATGAGTGAGGCGGTGCGTTCGGGCACACCGAAACTGCGTGCCGATTCGGTGATGAGCTGACCGATGACGCAGATGGTGCCGCCGACCGCAAAGGCTTTGAAGCAGTCGGTGAGCACGGGAGAGCGCGGAGCGGCTTTTTTGGCAAGGCGTTGGTATTCGGCGGCGGTGAGTTGCATAACGACACGCGTCCTTTCGGAAGAATGTGTGGTCAGTATGCCCCGGCTTTTGCGGAATATTCGCCGCAAATGTCCACCGGTTATGGTGGAGAATCACTGAAAAACGGAAACGGCGATTGGGGGTTTATCACAAAAACGATACAGAAACTCCAAAAAATGTTGACGCGTTTTGGTAAAAATGGTATATTTATTGTAGAGAAATTCGGCTATGTACACTTCAAAGGAGGAGCAATTATGATGAAAATGTGCAAAAAGATCGGCGCCGTTGTGCTGACGCTGGCGATGATGCTGTCGCTGTTTGCGATCGTCGCGCCGTCGACCTTTGCTGTTTCCGGCGGTGGTTCTGCGGGTACAGGCAGCATCCATGCATGGGGCTGTGATATGTCCTACTACAACGTCGGCGGCAACACCCTCGACTATTCGATGGTGGATTATGCGAAAATGAAGGCGGACGGCTGTGAATATGTTATTCTTCGTATCGGTTACGAAGGTCTGTCGAGCGGTCTGCGCAATCGTGACCCCGCCTTTGTCGGACTGTATAACAAGGCGCGCGAAGCGGGCATGAAGATCGGCGTCTATTATTACACCTGCCGCATGACCTATGCGGGCGCGGTGGCGGATGCGCAGTGGTGCATCAATATCATGCAGGAAAACAATATGTATTTTGAATACCCGATCTACTACGACGTGGAGTATCCGGGCGATTCGTCGACGGGACGTAAGAGCCACGACGATCTGACGGCGGCGGAAACGACATCGCTGTGCCTTGGCTGGGCGGAAACCCTCGCGAATGCGGGCTATTTCCCCGGCGTGTACGGCGGCAAGTACGTGCTTGGCGACCTGCAATCGTCCTACAAGGATAACTACGACACGTGGATCGCGTCCGTCAAGAGCGCGACCACCGGCTCGCAGTACAATCCGTGGTCGGACAACACCTCCTTCCGTACGACCTACGGTGCGTGGCAGTACAAGTGGTACAACGCCGGCGGCACGCAGGTGTATGCGGGTTCGTACTGGAAGGACAGCTACGGCTATCCGCTCGACTGCAACGTGGCGTTCAAGGATTACCCCACCATTATGCAGACCTACGGCTACAACAATATGGTGACGAAACACAAGATCACGTTTGAAACGAACGGCGGCTCGGCGGTGGATCCCGTGTACGTCAAGGACGGCGAAGCATTCTCGGCGCCTGCCGCTCCGACAAAATATGCGTTTGAGTTCGGCGGCTGGTATTGCAACCCCGAGCTGACCGATCCCTATGACTTCTCGGCGGCGGTGCCGTACGACTTTACGCTCTATGCGAAGTGGAACGAAGCGTATTGGGGTGCACAAACCAACCTGATGCCCAACTCGCAACAGATCGTGCTCAACGATTTCAACGGTCTGGGCGCGATCTGGCCCTACTGGAATGACGACGCGTACGGCTCGGTCACGTTGTACAACGGCGTGACGAACGACGACAACTGGTCGTGGCCGTCGGCGTACATGGCGTACGAGCACAGCTTCGATTCGGTCGGCGATACGTATCTGTACGTCAAGAAGGAAGGCGACGCCTTCTTCAACGTGGTGCTGACCTATCTCGATAAAGACGGCGTGGCGCACGATCTGTATCTGTCGGACGTGGCGAATCTTACCGATTCCACCGACTTTGCTCCCGGCTATCTGGAGGAGTTCTACAACGTCGGTTCCTATATCCGCAATCTCGGTCATGCTCCCGCGAGCGGCAACATCAAGTTCACAAAGGTGACCTACTTCGTCATCGGTGCGAAGGACTCGTATGTCAAGCTCTATGATCTGAAATTCACCCCGCAGTTTGAGGTCGCGGGTGCACAGACGAGTTTTATGAATCAGAATGTCACGCAGCTGTCGGGTGTGGGCAACTATGTTTACAACAACGGCACGCTGACCATGAACGCGACGGGCGATACGGGCTACAGCGTGAACATGAACGTGAATCAGTCGATCAATCCGTCGGAGCTTGTCAATCTGCTCATGGACGTGGAGTCGACCGCGCCTTTCAATGTGTCGGTGGAGCTCACCAGCGGCAACGGCGACGCGCACATGCAGCTCAAGAACGAGTTCTTTAATGTGTTTGAATTGACTTCGGTGCCCGAGGCGTTGCCCGCGGGAGCCTGGAATGTGGATATGAACTTCATCGGCTACTACGAGTGGAACGGCGGTGCCATTACGGACAGCACCATCAAGAGCGTGACGGTCAGCCTGACCGCTCCCGGTACGCTGACCATGAAGGCGTTGCAGGCGTCGCGTCTTGAAACCGTCACCTACATTCAGGACGGCGGCTATTCGAGCGGTTCGATGAGCGGCACATCCGAAGAGCCGGCGTATGCCAAGGGCGACGTCAACAACGACGGCGCGATCACGACCCAGGATGCACGCTTCGCGATGATGCATGCGCTGGGCGGTCCGCAGCTTTCCGGCGATGCGCTGGTGGCGGGTGACTATAACGGCGACGGCGTGGTCACGACCATCGATGCGCGGCTGATGATGCTCATCGCACTCACCACCAACTGATCAATACATACCCATCACACGCGTTGCAGGGCCGTCCCTGCAACGCGTGTTTTTATGTTCTGTGAACGGAGCGGGTTTGTCGGGTGCGATGACGACGGGGAGCAGCGGGCATATTCTGAATTGATTGCATACCGCGCGGCAACCGTGCGGCAAGCGGATGCTGTATGCGTCAAATTGTGCAAAAACGCAAATAGATTTCAGATAAGTGATGTTCTTTTGAGAAACTTTCACGAAGGTCACTTGACGATGGACAACAAGTTGTGTATAATACAGTTGAGGAAGGTTGCTTTCGGCAATCGGATTAGTTTTTTAGAAAGGAAGAACAGCTTTATGATGAAGCGAATTCTCTCTGTCCTGACGTGTATCGTCATGGTGGCGGCGATGGTGCCGGCGATCGCGCTCGTGCCCCAACGGGTCGAAGCGGCGCCGTATGTCATGCCCTCCCACAACGGTCTGACCAATAATACTTCGTATACGCTCGGTGCGGGTACCGACGCGGAATGCACCGTCAAGGTGGACTTCCGCAACTCGCTGAGCACGAAGGCGTTCAACCTGAAGTACATCATCGTGCACAACACCGGCACGTATGTCTCCACGGCGAACGCGAAGAACGTACATACCAACACCAACAAGACCAGTACCTCCGCGGCGTGGCACTACACGGTCGACAATAAGGAAATTTATCAGGGCGTGCCCGATAAGACCTTCGCGGGTCACGCGGGTACGTCCCGTAGCTGGACGCCTTCCAGCTCCAACGCCATCGGCATTGAGATGTGCGTGAACAACTTCCCGGCGACCGAGACCTTCGGCGGCGAGTTGTGGAACGAAGGCGACCGCATCATGGCGTGGTATGAGAATCAGTTCAACCAGACCATGAAGAACACCGCGTATCTGGTGGCGGTGCTTTGCCAGCGCTGGGGCCTGAACTATAAGACCGCCGTCAAGATGCACTACGACGCCCTGCAGTACGATCCCGCGACCAACTACGGTAAGGACTGCCCCATGCAGATGCGTGCGACCTATGACGAGGCGACCAACACCTTCAAAAAGGCGGGTTACTACACCACCGGTCGCGACGGCTATTTCTGGCAGATCTTCTGGAGCTATCTGGAGCAATATGCGGCGGGTGCCACGTCGGTTACCAGCCCGTTTGACAACAAGCACACGATCAGCTTTGAGACTAACGGCGGCTCGGCTGTGGATCCCGTGAAGGTAAAGGACGGCGAAACGTTGAGCGCGCCTGCCGCCCCCACGAGATATGCGTTCAGCTTTGCGGGTTGGTACTGCAACCCCGAACTGACCGATCCTTACGATTTCTCGACTCCCGTGCCGTATGACTTCACGCTCTATGCCAAGTGGGACGAAGCGTATTGGGAGGCACAGGTCAACCTGATGCCAAACTCTCAGCAAATGCAGCTGAATAACTTTAATGATCAAGGCGAAATCTGGCCGTATTGGAACGACGATGCCTTCGGCTCGGTTACCTTGTATAACGGTGTCACCAATGCCGACAACTGGTCATGGCCGTCGGCGTTTATGGAATATGAAAATAGTTTCGACTCCGTGAACGACACGTATCTGTATGTCCGAAAGGACGGTACGGCGCAGTTTAACGTCGTGATGAACTATCTTGATAAAGACGGCGTGGAGCATGAGCTGTATCTGTCGGATGTCGCAAACCTCACCGACACCACCGACTTCCCGGCGGGCTCGCTGGAGGAATACTACAATGTCGGTTCCTACATCCGCAACCTCGGTCATACACCGGCGAGCGGCAATGTGAAATTCACGAAGGTGACCTACTACTGCATCGGCGTGAAGGACTCCTATGTCAAGCTCTACGACCTGAAGCTGACCTCGCAACAGGTCTTCACCGATCCCTACAGAAACCTGATGAGCAACAGCATCGATCAGATGTCCGGCTACGGCAACTACAATTATGACAACGGCACGCTCACGATGAATGCGACGGGGGCTGCCGGCTACAGTGTCAAGATGAATGTCAATCAGGAATTTGATCCGTCCGATCTGACGAACCTGCTGATGGATGCGATCGTAACCGCGCCGTTCAACATCACGATGGAGCTCACCAACGGCAACGGTGATGCCACGATGGAAGTGAAGAACGAATTCTTCAACGTCTTCGGCATGGAAGGCGGTCAGAGCGCTCTGCCTGCGGGCGAGTGGCTTGTGGACATGAACCTGCTCGGCTACTATGAATGGAACGGCGGTGTCATCGACAGCAGCACCATCAAGAGTGTCACGATCACGCTCACCGCGCCCGGTACGTTGACCATGCGCGGTCTGCAGGCGTCGCGCCGCGAAACCATCGCATATGTGCAGGATGGCTTGCAGTCCAGCGGTGAACTGACCGAAACGCCGGTGGAACCGGATCCGCCCGTGGATACCCAGACCGGCGATGTAAACGAAGACGGCACGATCACGACCCAGGATGCGCGTATGGCGATGCTGGAAGCCCTCAAGGAAGGCTCCTTGACCGGCAATCAGTTGGGTCTGGCAGACTACAACGGCGATGGTGAAATCACCACGACCGATGCGCGTCTGATGATGCTGTATGCATTGACGCACTGATCGGATCAGCACAAATACGGTTATGCACAGACGAGCCTTGCGGTGTTTTGCCGCAAGGCTCGTTTTTTTGCCAAAAATAAAAAAATTGTAATCTTATTCCAAAGGATATTCACGCGCATTAGTGATATTGACGAATAGTTTTCTAGAAATTGAATTTCTTTTCGCTGATTTGCCGAAATCGCCTTGACACCCGCGGAGATTTTGAGTAGAATTATAGTAGAGAAAATTCGGGTATTTCTACGTGTTCGAAATATGACGAAAAATCACAAAAGAAGAAAGGACAGATGCAAGATGATGAAGAAACTTGTGGCGTTCGTCGCTTGTCTGGTGCTGACGTTGGCACTGGTTCCCGCGGCGGCGCTGATCGCCACCCCCGACACGGCGAGAGCGGCGGCGAATATCGTGATGCCCAACGACAACGGCAAAACGAACGGCGGTTCGTATGTGCTGGGTGCCGGCACCGACGCGGAAGTGACGGTGTACCGTGACTGGAGAAGCACCTCCATGAACCCCACGCAATCGCTGACCCCGAAATACGTGATGGTACATAACACCGGTACGTATGTGTCGACGGCGACGGCGAAGAACGTCCACAACAACACCAACAAGACCAGTACCGGCGCTTGCTGGCACTACACGGTCGATAACAAAGAGATTTACCAGGGTCTGGCGGATAACCGTCGCGGCTGGCACGCGGCGACCTCTTACAGCGCCTATCCCTCGAACATCAACGCCATCGGCATTGAGACCTGCGTCAACAACTTCCCCGCGACCGAAACCTTCGGCGGCGAGCAGTGGTCCAACGGCGCGGCGATCCTGAAATGGTACGAGGATCAGTTTGACCAGACGATGAAGCACACGGCGTATCTCTGCCTCGTGCTGTGCGAGCGTTGGGGTCTGAACTGGCAAACCGATATCAAGATGCACTACGACGCGTATCAGTATGATACCGCGACCAAGAAGGGCAAGGACTGCCCGATGCAGATGCGTGCGACCTACAATCCCTCCACCGGCGCGTTTACGGCGGCAGGCTACTACAAGGATGGTCGCGACGGCTACGGCTGGCAGATCTTCTGGAGCTATCTGGAAGCGTATGCGAGCGGCTCGACGGTCGCAACCGGCGATCCCTCCAAGACGACCGCTGACAAGATCGGTACCTATCAGGTGCAGTCTTCGGACGGTCTGAACGTCCGTGATGCGGCGACCACCAGCGGCACGACCGTGCTCGGTGCGCTCGAGAACGGCGAAGTGGTGCAGGTCGACGAAATGAACGGTAACTGGGGCAAGGTGGTTTCCTCCTCGGGGCTGAACGGCTGGGCAAGCATCGGCAACTACGGTAACTACATCGGCGTCGATGCCCAGGCGTATACCACCTCGGCAACCAACGGCGTGAATTACAGCTACAACTCCGACGGCTCTCTGGTCATCAACAACACTACTTCCGAACGCGGCACGGTGGACTTGATGCTACCGCTCAGTATCGGTACGGTGACCACGCCTTATATGAGCTTACAGATCACCAAGAATTCCGGTGAAGGCTACTTCTTCGGCATTACGCAGGAGGGCAGTGGCTACTGGATGATGCGCGACTGCATGTCGGGCGATCAGCTCGTGCAGGAGGATAACGCTCCCTACATGGTCAACACCGAGCAACTGGAGATCAATCTCTCCGAATGGTGGAAGAGCCCCGATTACCGCATCAATCAGGTGCGTATCTATGTGGCGCCCAACACCTCCATCACCGTGAACTATTTCTATTTCGCGGCGGCAAGCGGCAAGGTCACCGACATGCGCTTTAACCTGCGCGCGGCGGCGTCCAACGTCAACCTGATGAAGCCCGATACGCTGCAGATCGTCGACAACACCAAGACCGGCAGTTACACCTACAACAACGGTATGCTGACCATCAACTCGGAAGAGGCGAGCGGCTACGAAGTGTCGATGGATGTCAACACCGAGTTTGCCGTGGCGGACCTGACCCGTCTGCTTTACAGCGTGGATGCGCGCGTGCGCTATGACATTGAGCTGGTCGTGACCACCTCCGGCGGTGACCGCACGGTGTCGCTCGTG
Organism: Acutalibacteraceae bacterium; assembly: GCA_045540655.1. Classification (GTDB taxonomy): domain Bacteria; phylum Bacillota; class Clostridia; order Oscillospirales; family Acutalibacteraceae; genus RGIG1959. The sequence continues at coordinate 23,496 of JAZQHP010000019.1, read as the reverse complement.
AGCGACTTCTGGCCGGGTCTGTGCTCGGGTCTGGATGGCGACTATCTCCCCGCGGCGGAGCAATCGGCGGGTCTGGATATGTACAGCGTGTACACGTATAACAACGTGGTGCCGGCAGACGGCAAGAGCACCATCAAGACCATTAAGTTCCAGCTGGGCGGCGCGGGCACGCTGATCGTCAACGCGGTGCAGATCGCAGCGAATGACCGTCTGCTCAACTTCCCCGACGGCATTACGAAGACGGCGAGCTCCCCGAGCGCGTCTACCGAGCCTGAGCAACCCGAGCAACCGCAGGAGACGCTCGGCGACGTGAACAAAGACGGCACGATTACGACGCAGGATGCGCGTATGGCGATGCTGGAAGCCCTCAAGGAAGGTATGCTGACGTCCGAGCAGCTCGCTGTTGCCGACTACAACGGCGACGGTGAGATTACGACGACCGATGCGCGTCTGATGATGCTGTATGCACTGACCCATTGATCGTTCTATCGTGTATATCTAACCGATTTTACAAGCCCGACGGTTCCTTTCGGAATCGTCGGGCTGTCTTTTGAAGCGGATATATGCGGCGCTTTTGCGGCAGAACGGTGGTTTTTGTTGACGTGATTTGTGATGAAATAGTAAAATGTTCAAGTGAGATTCATGCAGAAAGCGAGGAAACATATATGAAATGGCAATGGCTTGGGCGTCTGCTGGCAACCGTGATGGCGACGACCGTATCACTCGGTCTGCTGCCGCTGACGGCGACAGCGGCCGATATGACGGCGCCTTCCGACGGGAATTTCTCGTTTCTGTGGGTGTCGGATCCGCAGATTTACACGAATGAATATCGGCATATTTTATCTGCGCAGAACGATTGGATTCTGGACAACGCCAACCGTCTGAATGTCAAATATGCGTTTCACACGGGCGATCTGGTGCATGTGTATAATGACACATCGCAATGGGAATTCGTCAGTGAGGAATATAAGAAGTGGGACGATGCCGGCTTCTCTTACGGTGTGCTGGCGGGCAATCACGATATGAGCGGCACCGATTATTCGCTCTATTCGCAGTATTTCGGCAAGTCCCGTTATGAGGGGAACTGGTGGTACGGCGGCGATTACAATAACAATTACGGACACTATGATCTGCGGTCCACAGGCGGTGCGAATTTCATCTTTGTGTATTTAAGCTACGGTGACCACACGCAGGCGGATTACGACTGGGTCAACGGGGTTTTGCAGGAGCACAGCAACCGCATTGCCGTGTTGCTGGTGCACGATTACATGGCGACCACGGGCGGTCGTTCGGAACGCGGCGAAATCATTTTCAATGAAGTGGTTCGTAAAAACCCCAATGTACGTATGGTGCTGTGCGGACACAACTATAATTCCAACCGTACGGTGGATGAAATTGATGACAACGGCGACGGCAAAGCCGATCGCACCGTGTATCAGATCATGGCGAATTATCAATACACGACCGCGGGCGGCAACGGCTTCATCCGTTTTATGGAATGCGATGTTCAGAACGGCATCATCACGCATCGTACCTATTCGCCGTATACCGAGTCGTTCGGCTCGGATTATGAGGACGGCTTGGTGATTGACCAATACGGCCGGCGGGATGCGTTTGTCACCCCGTTCGATTTCTCCGATCCCGTTGCCAAAGCGGTCGGCGATCCCGAATACGGAACGGTGGTGTACACGTCCGAGATATCGTTTGCTCCGACCGATTCCTACACGACCGTGACACTTCCGGTAGTATATGAAAACGCCGCGGAAAGCGGCACGATCTATCGCGGCATCGGCGTGTATGACAGCGCCTTTTCACTGGACGCGGCGGACGCTTTTTCCGATCCGACTGCTCTCAATTACGTGGTCACGAATTACACCAAGCGCACGGGACATACCGTGGCAAAGGTGATCCGTGGATCGTCTCTGTCGGGCGGCAAGGTGCAGGTTCCTATTCCGCAGAGCGGAGCTGTGGTGGCGCTTCCTGCCGATGCGCCCGTCAACCTCGATGAACTGACGGTCGGGCGCCGTGTGACGCTGGATAAGATGCGCACGCTGTCTCTGCCCACGCCGGATTACGCCACCAACGTAACCGTGCCGTCGTGGGGAGGCATATACAATTATACGGGAATCAACCGCGTCGGCGGTAACGGTGAATGGGTGGTGTATGACGCGCTCAATACTGCGACCGATGCGCATACGTGGGATATGCTTTTTTCGTTTGCGCCTGTGAGCGGCTCAACCTATCGGTTAACGGCGGCCGATACGGCGCTTGGCACCGACAAAGCCATGACCGTGCCGAGCGGTGGATTTGTGCTGGCGGTCAATGCCGTTGACTCTGTGCCGATGTGGCAACAGGCCATGCGCGATGCGTTTACAACGGGACTGCAGGTTACGCTCAACGGTCACACGCCCGGCAACGCACCGTCGTATGCAACAACAAACCTGTTGGCACCGTCTGTGTCGGCCTGGACAAAGGACAGCACAATGGTCATCACCAAAAGCGGCAACACACAAACTTTCTATAATACCGACGGTCAATGGCCGGATGCTGAATACACCTATCCGTCGGCATTGACGGTTAATCCCGCTTCGACGGTGCTGGCGTATGATTATATGAGTGAAGTCGGTGCACGTACGAACATTTCGTTGCTGTTCAACAGTACCGACGGGGAACAGGTGCTCACGATTCATCCGTACTTTGACGGTGTGGAGCTGTCAACCAAGAGCGGCGACGCCAAAGGAGATAACGTGCGTCGTGCGGGCAAGATCGATTTTACGGATATGGATATTCCGTCGTCCTGTTATCGCGCGGACGGCACGCTCGCCATCAAGGGCATCCGCATTTACGCCTCCGGCGAGGCAAACACCGACTTGAACATTTACACCTTGGCGTTGACCACCGATCGTTCGGTGGATGACGATGCCATTGCGCGATCGGTGACGCTTCTCAGCGATGCGTTGACCGTTACGACCCCCGACAGAGCGGGGTATTATCATTATGATAACGGGTCGCTGACGGTTGTGTCCGATGCCGCAGACGGCTATGAAGTCGAGGTGATGCTCAACCGCTCCTTCTGTGTGGGAGAGTTGAAAAACTGGATTCTGGACGTGGAAGCGACCACGCCGTTTGATATTCAGTTGCATGTGACGACCGCCGCGGACGACGCAAGCTACGGACTGGTGTCCGATCTGTATCCGTTTATTTGTGAGGCGACCGACGGCAATTATATTCCCGCCGCCGCTTATCGCGCGGCACTTGATCTGAAAAGCTGCTTTACCTACAACAACGTACTGCCTGCCGACGGGAACACTACCGTCAAAAAAGCGGTAATCCGACTGGCGGGGCAGGGCACGCTGGCAATCCACGCGTTGCAGGCTTCAAACATCGAACAGGCGGTGGCGTTTGCGGATGGCATCGTAGCCGACTATGAAACGCCCTATGTGTTGCCGGGTGACGTCAGCGGCGATAAGATCGTCACCACCACGGATGCGCGTATAGCGATGCTTCACGCACTCGAAAGCCACACCCTGGAGGGGAACGCATTTCTTGCTGCCGATTTCAACACCGACGGTGAAGTCACGACGCTGGATGCGCGGCTCATCATGCTGTATGCACTGACCCACTGATCAAACAACACGCTTTTTATACAAACAAATTCCGTTCGGCAACCCCACCGTTTTTATAAACGGTGGGGTTGCTGTTTTTGTCCAATGCCGAGGTGAGATTGTCTTTTGCTTGCCGTTGACTTTACGGGGTACTATATGGTATAAATATAATAAGAGGATTAAAATATTGAAAAGAGGGATTTGCATGAAATATCGATTTTCCGTGCGTGTGCTGGCGAGCCTGTTGTCACTGTTGCTGATGATCGGGCTGTTGCCGATGACGGCGTTTGCCGCCGAGATCGCTCCGCCTGCCGACGGCAATTTTACCCTGCTGTGGACAACCGACCCCCAGTGGTATTCGTTTGCCTATCCGGAGATTATTCAGCATCAGAATCAATGGGTGAAGGACAACTTCCAACGCCTCGATATCCGCTACGTGTTGCACACGGGCGACCTGGTGGATAACCCCCACAACCACACACAGTGGGCGGTGATGGATGAAGCCTATAAAATCTGGGACGATCTCGATCTTGCCTACGGTCTGCTCGCGGGTAACCACGATGTGGACGGTGCGGATCACACCGAATTCAGCCAGTATTTCGGCAAATCCCGCTATGACATGAACTGGTGGTACGGCGGTGACTACGACGACAACTTCGGTCACTACGACCTGATGACGATCGACGGCGTCGAGTTTATCTTTGTGTATCTGGGCTACGGCGACCACGAGCAGGCCGCCTATGACTGGATGAACAGCGTCCTCAAGCAATACCCGAACCGCATTGCGATTCTCAACTTCCACGAATATCTCGCGGCGACGGGACAGCGCACGGCGCGCGGCAACACCATCTTTAACGAGGTCGTGCTTAAGAACCCCAACGTCCGCATCGTGCAATGCGGTCATAACTACAACTCCACGCGTCTGGTGGAAGAGATCGATGACAACGGCGACGGCAAGGCTGACCGCACGGTATATCAGATCATGGCGAACTATCAGAGCACCACAAAGGGCGGCAATGGCTTTATGCGCTTTATGGAGTGTGACGTTCAGAACGGCGTCATCATGCACCGCACCTACTCGCCGTATACGCAGGCCTTCGGCTCGGATTACGAGACATGGGAGGTCATCGACGAATACGGCACGCGCGACATGTTCGTGACACCGTTTGACTTCTCTGCTCCGACGGCGAAGGGTGCCGGCGATCCCGAGGTCGGCACGGTTGTGAAAACACAGGAAATGTCCTTTGCGCCGACCGATACGCTGTCGGCGGTGACGTTGCCGGTTGTCTATCAGAATGAAGCGGAAAACGGTGCGACCTATCGCGGCGTCGGCGTGTATGATCGTTTCTTCTCGCCGGATGCGGCGGATGCCTTCTCGAATCCGAAAACACTGAATTATGTGTATGCGACATATGCTTCGGGCGGTTACACCGTCTCGAAGGTGGTCAAGGGTGCCGCGCTCGGCACGGCAAAGCCGCTCGTGCCCACGACGTCGGATACCGTTGTGATTGCGCTTCCTGCCGATGCACCTGTCAACCTTGATGAGCTGACGGTCGGTCGCAAGGTGATGCTCAACAAGCTGAACGGCATTCATACCCCGACCGCGCAAAAGTCCGTCAGCCTGACCGTGCCCTCGTGGGGCGTCACCTATAATATCGACGGTATCAACCGTCTCGCGGGCAACGACGAATGGGTGATCATCGATCGCCTGTGCGAAGTGAAATACACTCACGAATGGGATATGCTGTATCTGTTCCAACCCGTCAGCGGCTCGACCTATCAGGTGACCGATGTCAACACGACGCTCGGCACGGCGAAGGATCTGTATATTTACGAAGGCAGCTTCCTGCTCGCGGTCAACACCTGCTCGGCAGGCACACCGTTTGTGCCGACGATGGCGTCGCTCTTTAAGAGCGGTCTGCAGGTGACCCTGAACGGTCATGTGCCGGGTGAGCCGCCCGTCGGCACGGTGAAGAACCTGCTTGCTCCTTCGGTGTCCGACTGGTCGCGCGACACGACGCTTCTGACCGTCGAGCAAACCGCCGATGCGCAGGTGCTGTATAACACCAACAGCCAATGGCCCGATGCCACATATACCTATCCGACCCCCATCACGGTGGATCCCTCGGCGATGGCGATCCATTACGATTACATGATCGAGACGGGCGCACAGACCAACATTCAACTTCACTTTGCGACCAGCACACCGACAACGCCCGTGTCGAATCAATATGTGCGCATCCACAAGTATTTTGACGGTGCGTACATCTCCTCCAACAGCGGTGACGCAAAGGGCGACGATGTGCGCCGTTCAGGGTACATCCACCTGACGAACGTCGACATCCCCGCGGATTGTTACAACGCGGACGGCACGCTGACGCTCAACGGTATCACGATTACCGTGGCAGGCAGTGCACAGAAGAAGGAGTATTACTACGACTTCTCGCTTCGCACCAATGTGACGGTGGACGACAATTCCCTGCCGCAGAACATGTCGCTTCAGTCGGGTGACATCACCGTGACCGATGACAAGCTGGAAGGCGGCTACACCTACGACAACGGTCGCCTGACCGTGACGGCGGATTCAGACAGCGGCTATGCGCTTACGATGGCGGTCAACCGTTCCTTCCATGTGACGGTGCTCAAAAACTGGCTCGTTAACGCGTCGTCGACGACCGCGTTTGATGTGCAGATGACCGTGACCACCGCAGGTGGGGATGCGACCTACGGTCTGGCGCCCGATTTCTGGCCGGGACTGTGCGAGGGGACTGTTAACGGCTGTCTGCCCGCCGGTACGTATAACAAGGCGCTCAATCTGTATAGCTGTTACGAGTTCAACGGCGTGATTCCCGCCGACGGCATCACTACCGTCAAGACGGTGACGATCAAGCTCGACGGCAAGGGCACGCTGACGCTCGATGCGCTGCAGATGTCCAACGGCTCGGCGGCGGGGCGCTTTGCCGACGGCGTGGTGAAATCGGTGAAGACTCCCGCTTACATCCTCGGTGATGTCAGCGGCGACAAGGACATCACGACGACCGACGCGCGCATGGCGATGCTTCACGCGCTCGAAAGCTACACGCTGGAGGGCAATATGTTCCTCGCTGCCGATTTCAACACCGACGGTGAGGTCACGACGCTCGACGCGCGTCTCATTATGCTGCATGCGCTGACGCACTAACATGACGTTAAACATGTGGTGATCGTATCGTCATAGGGCGGGAATGGACTTCCGCCACCAATAAGGAATACCATGAGTCCTTCCCGCGTGTTTCTCATCGGGAAGGACTCGTTTTTTATGCGTTTGCTGTCACACACATTCCGCGATACGCCTGAAATGCAAAAAAATTTTAAATTCTTTCGAAAAAACTGGTTTTTGGCAGGAAATGTGGTATACTGTAAGAGACATCAACAAGGAGGCGATGGCATATGGCAGAAATGACAATTACCACGGCGAATTTCAAAAAAGAAGTGATGGAGGCAACCGAGCCCGTACTGATCGATTTTTGGGCGACGTGGTGCGGTCCGTGCCGCATGCTGGCGCCCGTCATCGAAGAACTGGCGGAGGATTATGACGGTCGCCTGAAGGTCGGCAAGGTGGATGTGGATGAGGAATCGGCGCTCGCGGCGCAGTTCGGCATCAGCAGTATCCCGACTGTCGTGCTGATCAAGGACGGCAAGACGGTGGAAACCATTGTCGGCTACCGTCCCAAGGCGGCGTACACGCAAGCAATCGAAGCCGTTCTGTGAATTTAAAAAGGAGAGGTCTTTGTCCATGACAAAATACAAGTGCGCGGCGTGCGGGTATGTGTATGATCCGGCGAAAGGCGATCCCGAGAGCGGCATTGCCGCGGGAACGCCGTTTGAGAATCTGCCCGACGATTGGGTTTGTCCCATCTGCGGACTCGACAAAGAGGTGTTTATCCCCGACTCGTGATTCGGGGCGTCCATACAGTAAAAGTTCAAGGAGGCTGTTTTATGAGCAAGTATGCAGGCACACAAACCGAAAAAAATCTGATGGCGGCGTTTTCGGGTGAATCCGAAGCGCGCAACAAGTACACGTATTTCGCGTCGGTCGCGAAAAAGCAGGGCTTCGAGCAGATCGCGGCGCTGTTTCTGAAGACGGCGGACAACGAAAAGGAACATGCCAAGCTGTGGTTCAAGGAACTTGACGGACTGGGCGATACCGCGCAGAATCTGGCGTCGGCGGCGGCAGGCGAGAACTACGAATGGACCGATATGTATGCGGGCTTTGCCGAGACGGCGGAGGCGGAAGGCTTCCCCGAGCTGGCGGCGAAATTCCGTCTGGTCGCGGCGGTTGAGAAGCATCACGAAGAACGCTATCGCGCGCTTCTCAAGAACGTCGAAACCGCGCAGGTGTTTGAAAAGAGCGAGGTCAAGGTGTGGGAATGCCGCAACTGCGGTCACATCGTGGTCGGCATGAAAGCACCTGAGGTGTGCCCGACCTGCAACCATCCGCAAAGCTATTTTGAAATTCACGCGGAGAATTATTGATTGCAACAAAAAAGAACCCTACGAGAGTAGGGTTCTTTTTTTGTTACTCGGTTTCATTGTATCCGAACGTGTCGGTCACTTCCGGATACGGAATGATGACGCGCGGACCTTGTTCGGTTTGTATGACGCTCACGCGGAGATACTCGCTCACATCATCGGAACAAAAATCGAGGATATATCCGAAACGGTCATCGACGGAGAACGTTTCCAGATGCTCCTTTGTAAAAAATCCGCACAGGGTGGTTTTGTGCTGTTCTTTACCCCAGTAATCCGTATAGGATTCCTCCCGCAGAAAGATCTCGTAGCCGATCAGCGCCAGACGTTCGGCTTCTTTGCGGACGATGTCGTTGCTCACGGCATGTCCGTCGGCGTCGAATAAGTACAGTGTCAGCCAGTAGACGGTGTTCGGGTCGGTATTTCCCGAGGCGGCGGGCTCAAAGATATCAATGAGGCATTCACCGGGTTTAGGGGAGGCATACTGCCCCAGGTCGTTGCCGGTAATGTGCGGTTTGGCGATCACGCGATCCGCGGCGTCGGGATACTCAATCACGAGCGGATCGGGACGCTCCGACGGCGGCATCGTGGTGATGAACGCATTCGTTTGGGAGGAGGGAGTGGTCGGAGTGATGACGCAGGCATTGTCGCCGCCGGAGATCAGCGGGTCCGTCGTGATCGGCGGCGGATCCTGCGTATAGGTGTAGGCAAGAGCGCTTCCTGCCGCTACCAGCACCAGCGCGGCGGCGACAGCGATGATTTTGAGCCATAAAGGGGGCATTTTCGGCGCTTTGTCGGCTTCGGCGACAAAAGACTCGTCGATCTCTCCGATCGCTTCAAACAGGATTTCTCGTGTCATACGGCAATCCCTTCTTTCTCTAAGGTTGTTTTGAGAGAGGAGCGAAGGCGGGAGAGTGTCACCGATACGTCATTCTCGGTTTTGCCGAGGGCGTCGGCGATATCTTTGATCGCATCCGCATACCAATACCGCCGCAGAAAGATGAAGCGTTTTTGCGGGGGAAGGGCTTTCAGAAAATGCTCCAGGCAGTCCTTAAGTACGATCGATTCGGTCAGGCGCGCGGAATCGTCGCCGCCTGACAGGCATTCGGACAGCTCATCCAGCACGAGCGGCAGTTCGCCGCTGCCGCGTTTGTCGGCGTGCAGGGACTTGTAGCGGTCAAACGCCAGATGGCGGGCGATTTTGCCCAGATAGGTACGCAGATTCGCAGGCTTTGCGGGCGGAATCGCATCCCATGCGCGCTGATAGGTATCGTTGACGCATTCGTCCGCGTCCGCGTCGTTTTGCAGGATCCGCCGCGCAATGGTACGGCAATAGCCGCCGTACTGCACATCGACCTGTGCGATGGCGGTTTCATCGCGTTCAAAAAACAATGCTACAATATCGCTGTCTTGCATTTTTACGCCTCCTTTGGTACCCTCTCACCCTACTACACGACAAACGAAGGGCATTTCTTACACGCTATTTACATATTATCCCGCATAGTAGGTGCCGAGCGCGCTGTCAATTTGTGCGGCGAACTTGTCACCGCGCTCGGGATGATGCGTGCCGATGTATTTCGTTGCTCCGAAGGCGATGCCGTCCTGCTGGATGACGGTGATGATGAAGGGAAAGGTCGTATCGGTGACGGTATCGTATACCTCCAGACGCGCCACGTCGCGGATAAATTGATCATCCTCCGCCAGCAACGGCACAGAGAAGGCGGTGATCTGTAATGTGTCGTCAAACACCCCGTGCATCCGTTCGATCCATTGGTCCTCAGCGACCGTTTGATCCTGACCGGCAAAGCCGATGTGCTTTGCCGCGTGTGCGAAGTGACCGTGTTTCATACAGGCGACGGTGTGCCGCGCGACGGCGGTACAATGGACGGAGGACAAGCTGTAGCCGTCGCCGTCGATGTCGTTCAGAAGCAGGATGCACCATGTCAGCGCCGTCAGTATGCCGAGGATCGTCAGGCATGCCGACAGCCAGCGCTTGCGCTTTGCTTTTTCACGGTCGGCGATTTCCAGCACATCGCTCATCGTCCGATTGGTATCTTCCGTGCTCGGCAATACATCGAAACGCCTGCCACGCAACAGTTCGTTGATCGTGACTCCGAAGCATTCGCTGAGCGCCAGCATGGATGCGGCGTCGGGCAATCCCTTGCCCGTTTCCCAGCGGGAGATCGCTTTGTCGCTCACGCCGATGCGCGCGGCAAGTTGCTTTTGAGTCAGTTGATTTTCTTTTCGCAAGGCGGCGATAAAGGCGCCGCACATCCCGATATCGATCATAAAAACCCGCCTCCCATGTGGTCATCATACCACAAGGGAGGCGGTTTGTCATCCTATGAATCGTAGAAACAGGATCAGCGGGCTTTGGTCGCCACTTCGAGGAGCGCTTTTTGCAGGAATTCGTCCACGCTCATGCTGCCCTGATCGCCCGCTTCGCCGCGCTTACGCACCGACACGGTGCCGCTCTCGGCTTCTTTGTCGCCGATGATGAGCATGTAGGGCACTTTTTGCATCTGGGCTTCACGGATCTTGTAGCCGATCTTCTCGTTACGCAGATCGACTTCCGCGCGCAGTCCCGCCGCAAACAGCTGGTCGGTGACCGCTTTGGCGGCATCCGCCTGACGCTCGGAAATGGGCATCACGCGCACCTGCTCGGGAGCGAGCCACAGCGGGAACGCACCCGCGTATTTCTCGATGAGCAACGCCAGCGTACGCTCGTAGCAACCGATCGAGGTGCGGTGGATGATGTAGGGCGTCTTTTTCGAGCCGTCGGCATCGGTGTATTCCATGCCGAATTTTTCGGCGAGCAGTTGGTCAATCTGGATGGTGATGAGGGTATCTTCTTTGCCGTGCACGTTCTTGATCTGGATGTCGAGCTTCGGACCGTAGAACGCCGCTTCGCCCACGCCGATGGCATAGGGAACTTCGAGGTCGTTGAGGATGCGCTCCATGATGCCTTGCGCTTCGTCCCACTGTTCGGGGGTACCGATGTATTTTTCGCTGTCGGCGGGATCCCACTGCGAGAAGCGATAGGACACGTCTTCATACAGCCCAAGTGTCTTCAGCATGTAGATGGCGAGCTCCAGACAGCCCTTGAATTCTTCTTCGAGCTGGTCGGGGCGGCACATCAGGTGACCTTCCGAGATGGTGAACTGACGCACGCGGATCAGACCGTGCATCTCGCCGCTGGCTTCGTTGCGGAACAGGGTCGACGTTTCGTTGTAACGAAGCGGCAGGTCGCGGTAGGAACGCGCACGGTTGAGGTACGCCTGATATTGGAACGGGCAGGTCATCGGACGAAGCGCAAACACTTCCTTGTCGCTCTCGGGATCGCCGAGGATGAACATGCCGTCCTGATAGTGATCCCAGTGACCCGAGATCTTGTAGAGGTCGCTCTTCGCCATGTAGGGCGTCTTGGTCAGCAACCAGCCGCGCTTCTGTTCCTCGTCCTCGACGAAGCGTTGCAGCAGTTGGATGATGCGCGCACCCTTCGGGAGCAGGATCGGCAGACCCTGACCGATCACGTCGGAGGTGGTGAACAGCTCAAGTTCACGACCGAGCTTGTTGTGGTCGCGTTTTTTCGCTTCTTCCAGCCGGGTCAGATGCTCCTCGAGCATCGACGCCTTCGGGAAGGATACGCCGTAGATGCGGCGGAGCATTTTGTTCTTGGAGTCGCCGCGCCAGTACGCACCCGTCACCGAGAGCAGCTTGAACGCCTTGACGCGACCCGTGTCGGGCAGGTGGGGGCCGGCGCACAGGTCTACAAAGTCGCCCTGCTGATAGAACGAGATCTCCTCGCCTTCGGGAAGGGCTTCGATGAGCTCGCATTTGTAGGGCTCATCCTTCATCAGCGCGAGTGCTTCGTCCTTCGGAAGCGCAAAGCGGGTGATGGGGAGGGATTCCTTGACAATTTTCTTCATTTCGGCTTCGATCTTTGCGAGATCGTCCATCGTCAGACCGTCGTCGAGATCGAAGTCGTAGTAGAAGCCGTTGTCGATGGATGGACCGATGGTCAGCTTCACCTGCGGATACAGGCGTTTGACCGCCTGCGCCATGATGTGCGAGGTGGTGTGCCAATAGGCTTTTTTGCCGTCGAGGTCATCAAACGTCAGAATATCCAGCGCCGCATCGGCGGTCAGCTCGGTGCGCAGATCCGCCACCTCGCCGTTCAGGCGCGCCGCGCATGCCGCACGGTACAGCCCCATGGAAATGTCACGGCAAACGGCGTCAATGGTGGTGTTTGCCGCCACCTCACGCACGTCGCCGCCTTTGAGAGTCAGTTTCAACATGGTTTGTCACTCCTTTTTGATAATCGGGTTTCAAAATCGGCGAGAACAAAAAATGCTTCGTCCCCGCATCGCAATGCACAGGGACGAAGCATGAATATACTCCGTGGTTCCACCCACATTCAACAGCCGTGTTGTACGGTTGTCCTCTTGACGCCGATAACGGGGCGCGACCGGCACGGCTTATCCGACGAGGGTTCAGTCGTGCGCTCGAAGGTGGTAGCCATCCGAGCCCTCCCAATCTTCAGCAGGTCGCTTTCAGCCGATGGCGACCATCTCTTTCGGGCGATTTCCGAGGGATTCGGTGCTGTCCTTCTCAACGCTTTCATCAAGAATTATTGTATCATTCGCGCCGACGGAAGTCAAGAGCGCGCGAAAAATTTTTATTCGCTGTAGGTGACGGTTTCGGTGATGTTGGGGATTTCCGCGCTCATGAGGTTGTATTGATCGGCAAAATCCACCGAGGTTTGCATATCGGTCGGATACAGCGCCAGCACGTACGTGCTTTCGGTCTGATACACCACGTCGTAGGACGGGAACATGTCGTCCATGTATTCGTCTGCACTCATGAAACGCAGGGTGAAGAGCTTGCCCGAACCGTCATACAGATGGTTTTGCAGTTCGTAAAATTCAATCGCGGAATCGCTTTCGCGCACGGCATACTTGCCGTTCCAGGACGCCGGCAACGTCATCTGCAGACCGGGGTGAAGCTCGCTCTGAAACGCGATGGGCTCATCGGATACCACGGGCACCGTCGTGGTGGTCGTGGCGGCGGTTGTCGGCAGGGTGGTGGTGATGGACGAGCGGTCCACCGTTGTCATCGTGGTATCGGGATCGGTGCCCGTATGATTACAGCCGCAGAGCAAGGCGGCAAGAAGCGCGATCGTCAACACGCAAAGAATCGTTTTTTTCATAAGTATCCCTCCTTCAGAAGTCACCTTCAGCGTAGCACAAAATACGGAATCTGTCAAGTCAGCGGTCGTCAGCGCCGTCGCGGGCACAAAAAACAAGAGACCTCCCGGAAAGGAGATCTCTTGTGTAAAGCCAAAACCAAGAATCAGCGCTTGCTGAACTGGGGAGCGCGACGCGCACCTTTGAGGCCGTACTTCTTGCGTTCCTTCATGCGAGGATCGCGGGTGAGGAAACCGGCCTTTTTGAGCAGCGGGCGGAGTTCGTCGGAGTTGTATTGGAGCAGCGCACGGGACACGCCGTGACGGATCGCGCCGGCCTGACCGGCGACGCCGCCGCCGCCCACGCGGCACTCAATGTCGAACTTGTCAGCGGTGTCGGTGAGAGCGAGAGGCTGACGAACGATCAGCTTCAAGGTCTCAAGACCGAAATAATCGTCAATGTCGCGGCCGTTGATGGTGACCTTGCCGGTGCCGGCATACAGGCGCACACGCGCGACGGATTTCTTTCTTCTGCCTGTTCCGTAAAAATACGGTCTGCTATTGTAATCCATTAGTTGCAGCCTCCTTTCTTACAGCGTGAACTCTTCGGGCTTCTGAGCCTCGTGAGCATGGTTGGAATCAGCATAGACGCGCAGACGGGTCATCGCCTGACGACCGATGGTGTTGTGGGGGATCATACCGTTCACAGCGAGCTCCATCGCCTTTTCGGGGCGTTGCGCCATGAGGGTGGAATACTTGGTTTCTTTCAAACCACCGATCCAACCGGTGTGACGGTACCAGACTTTCTGGGTCAGCTTGTTGCCGGTGAGGACAGCTTTGCTGCAGTTGATGATGATGACATGATCGCCGCAGTCCACGTGGGGCGTGAAGGTGGGCTTGTGCTTACCGCGGAGCAACACCGCAGCCTGCGCAGCCACACGACCCAGGGGCTTACCGGCGGCATCGATGACATACCACTTGCGGTCGACTTGACCGGCTTTTTCCATGTAAGTGGACATCGGAATACCTCCTAAAATTTGTTCGTGTAAAACTTACCGTCGGCAATGATACCACACTTCCAAACGGCTGTCAAGTCCAAAATCGCCGTTTTTTTAATTTACGCCCCGCATTCTCTCGTTTTCTCTTTATTTTTCTCGTTTTTGCTCAATTTCTCATTTTTGATTCAAAAAATTGAAAAACGAAGAAATCGGAAGCAATTGCAAAGAAAACAGAGTAAACGGTTATATAAATTTAAAAATCAGCTGTTTTTGTTTAAAATACCGCTGTTCGCGATCGCTTTCGCCACACATCGCAGATCTTCGGCGGGAAGCACAAGCGCAAACCGCACATAGCCTTCGCCGCGGGCACCGAATGCCACACCCGGGGTACACAGCACACCCGCTTTGGCGATCAGCTCGGTGCAGAAGGCTTTCGAATCGGTGTATCCCTCGGGGAGCGGCGCCCAGACAAACATCGTGCCGTCGCTGTCGGGGATATCCCAGCCTGCCTCGCGCAGACCGCCGCACAGCGCATCGCGGCGCTCCTGGTATTCGCGGCATTGCGCCTTGACGGCGTCCTTCGGACCGCGCAGGGCGGCGATGGCGGCACTCTGGATGGGGTAGAACATGCCGAAATCGTATTGGGAGCGGAGCAGTTTCATCGCATCAACGATGCCCTGATGACCGATCAGAAAGGAAATGCGCGCACCCGTGACGTTGAAGGATTTGGACAGCGAGAAAAATTCCGCACCCACGTCCCATGCACCGTCGAGCGACAGGAAGGAGAAACCTTCGCGTCCGTCAAACAGAATGTCCGAATAGGCATTGTCGTTGATGAGCAGGAAATCGTACTGCTTCGCGTAGCGGATCAGTTCCTCATACACCTCTTTCGGCGCGGCGGCACCGATGGGATTGGAGGGGTAGGAAATCACCATGTATTTCGTGCGGCGCAAAATATCCTCGTCGAGCAGATCCAGCCGCGGCATGAAGCCATGCTCCTTCACCAGCGGATAATACACAATGTCCGCCTGCCCGAAATAGGCACCGACCTCAAAAGCGGGGTAACCGGGATCGGGGAGAAGCACCACATCGCCCTCGTTGCACAGGGCAAGACCCAGATGGCCCATACCTTCCTGAGAGCCGTTGACGGCGGTGATGCAGGAGGGGGTGAGAGTCACGCCGAAGCGCTCGGCGTAGTAGTCGCATACGGCATCCAGCAGAGCGGGCGTTTCCGCCAGCGAGTATTTCCAGCAGTCGGGATCGGCGGCGGCGGTCTGCAACGCTTCGATCACGTGGGGAGCGGGCTTAAAATCGGGCGTGCCGATAAACAGATTATACAACGTGCGCCCTGCCTTGAGCTGGCGCTCCTTTTCTTCGTTGAGAGCGGCAAAAATGCCTGTGCCGTAATGATTCAGACGGTCGGCTTGTACGCGGTTCATACGATCATCCTTTCGGTAAAAAAGTGCTTATACGGTATCATAGCACAGTTTCCGACGAATTTCAAACCCTTCTGATGACAAACCATATCTTTTATGGTATACTATGGTTATAAAAACAGGAGGGAAGGCTATGACTTATCATGAAACGTCCGCTGATCGGTTGTCGGCGGCAGATATTCAGCGGCGGATCGCCGTAGACGGCTGGCAGGTACAGGTACACGATACCCTTCCTTCCACCAACCGCACCGCCAAAGCACTCGCCGACAGCGGCGCTCCCGAAGGCACGGTGGTGATCGCCGCATCCCAGACCGAAGGACGCGGGCGGCTCGGACGCACCTTTTGCTCCCCGCCCGATACGGGACTGTATATGAGCATTGTGCTCCGTCCGACCATGTCGGCGCAGAACGCCCTGCGGCTGACGGTGGCGGCGGCGGTGGCGGTATGCCGTGCGGTGGAAGCCTGCTCGGCGTACCAACCGCAGATCAAATGGGTCAACGATATTTATTGCCGTGACCGCAAGGTGTGCGGCATCCTCACTGAGGCATCGGTGGATCCGCAAACGGGACAGCTCGCATGGGCGGTGCTGGGCATCGGCATCAACGTGCGCCCGCCCGCGGGTGGCTTTCCTGACGAGATCGCATCGGTGGCGGGAGCGCTGTTTGAAGACGGACAGGGTCCCTCCCGCAACACGGTGGCGGCGGCGGTATTGTCGGCAGTCGCGCAGGAATATGCCCGCCTGGAGCAGGACACTTTTGTGGAGGAATATCGGCGGCGCTCCATGCTCAACGGGCGGCGTGTCACCGTTACCACGCCGCTCGGCGACACACCCGCCACCGCGCTGGGCGTGGACAAAGCGTGCCGTCTGCTGGTGCGGTACGACGACGGGCGGGAGGACGCGCTCACATCGGGTGACGTCAGTGTCCATATCGATTCCTGAAAAAACAAAAGACCGTTGCTCCATTGAGCAACGGTCAATTTTGTGTCCTGTGAATGACAGGAAATTACGCATTCGCCTTCTTCGCGAGGGCGGACTTTTTCCTGGCAGCAGTATTCTTATGCAGGAGGCCCTTAGCAACGGCCTGATCGATCTTTTTGATCGCGGCACTGACAGCAACGGCCTTGTCCTCTGCGTTCGCTTCGATCGCGGCATTGGCCTTTTTGATCTCGGTCTTGAGCGCCGAGCGGTTCGCCTTGTTGCGCGCCGTTTTAACAGCGATGACATTCACACGCTTCTTAGCGGATTTAATGTTGGGCATGGTCACACCTCCTCCTGACAAAAACATTTTATAAATCACGCGGTGATTATCATACCACGCATTTTCGGAAAATGCAACTGTTTTTTGAAAAAAACTTTATTTTTGCTGTTTGTCCCCATTTTCCGCGGAATGTCCCCCGTCTATTTGAGCATTTTGGCGCATACAGTGGGGTAGAAAAGGGGGCAGACGGTATATGAAACGGGTGTGGGAATGGTTGTGGCGCGTCGGGGTGCCGCTCGGCATGGCGGCGGCGGTGGCGATTGGCGCATGCCGTGTACCGTCGGCGACGTGGATGCGCTGGGGCGGCACAGCGGCACGCGTGATTCTGGGTTTGTCCCACCCGCAGGAGAGCCTGGCATATATGGAACAGCTGGCAAACACCGCGCCCGATGCCGCTTTTGCGGTAACCAACGAAGCCGATGCGTCGGTGTTGTATCGGGAAGCAGCGGCGATTCCCGCGCGCGCCGAGGGCGGCGATGTCAAGGAAATTGTCATCGGCGGCGACGGCGACCCCGTCAGCGTGAAAAACAACAGCGGGGTCGCCTACGATACGGCAGCACTGCTTGAAAAAGGCTCGCCGCTGACGGAGGCGACGACGACCGAGCCGCGCGTGCTCATCGTGCATACCCACGGATGCGAATGCTATATGCGGTATTACGCGGGATACTACAACCACGACGATCCGACGCGCACGGACAACCGCGCGGAGAATGTCACGGCGGTGGGAGCGGCGATTGCCGGGGAACTTCGGGCGCAGGGGATCGGCGTGATCCACGACACCACCCTGCACGATTCCCCCGCCTACACAGGGGCGTATGCCCGCTCAGAGCAGACCATCCGCGCCTATCTCGAACGCTATCCGACGATCGAAGCGGTGATGGATATTCACCGCGATGCGATGATGCAGGCGGACAACACCAAGCTCAAACCCACCGTCACGGTGCAGGGACGCAAAGCGGCGCAGGTGATGGCGGTGGTCGGCGGCACCGACACGCCCGACCGACCGAACGCGTACTGCGAGGAGAATCTGCGATTGGCGCTCGCATTTCATCAGGCGATGGAACAGGCGTATCCGTCGATCATGCGCCCCGTCTACGTCGTGGATGCACGGTACAATCAAGGACTCAAGGCGGGCAGCATGCTGTTGGAAATCGGCACGGATGCCAACACCCTGTCCGAAGCGATTTTCAGCGGGGAGCTGGTCGGCAAACAGCTCGGTATGCTGATGACATAAAATTCTGCTTGCACTTTTTTATAAGGAATAGTACAATAGGAAGGAATCCGAACAAAGGAGACCCGATATGAAGCGAGTGTTATCCGTTTTGTTGATCGCGGTGCTGTCGGGGGTGTTATGGATACCGACCTCGGCGATGTCGTCGCTGGTGCTGACGGTGCCCGAACAGACCAGCCTGACGTCGAGCGGCGGTGCGTTCAGCTATGCCGAAACGGGCGAGCTGAATCTGACCGCCACCGACCCGAACGGCGCGTCGGTCGCGATTGAATTTAACAATACGATCAATATGAACAACATGCAGTACGTGCATTTGTCCGTCACTTCCGATGTGCCTTTTAACGTGGCGCTCAAGGTGCGAAGTGATGCGTATGATGTGTATCCGCAGATTACGGGACCGTCATGGTACGAGCACTTTCAGGCGGATGCCCCCGGTATGAGCGAGGGCGTCCAGGCGGGCAGTTATACCGTCGTGCTGAATCTGAAGAATTATATTGAATATAACCAGCTCCCTGTGGGCGGTGACGGCTATGTGTTTGTCCGATCGATTCATGTGATGGCCAAAGGCGAGGGCTCGCTGACGGTGCATCATCTGGCGGTCAGCGATACGCCGGCGTTTGCCGCCAACGACACGGGCGCGACCGCCGCTCCCACTAAAGCGCCCGTTACCAGCGCTCCGCATCAGACGGGCGTGACAACGACGCCCACGCAGACCACTGCCGTGACCACCGCCCCGACGGCGGAAGACCCCGGCAGTGTGGATGTTCCCGGCGGCAGTGTGCCGGGCGGGGTGATTGCCGCGATGATCGCGGCGGTGCTTCTGATCGGCGGCATGATCGCCTGGCCGCGGATCAAACCGCATCTGCCGGTGAAAAAGTCATAATATCGGTTGCACTCTATGGCGACCTGCAAAAAAAGCCACTCGAACGAGTGGCTTTTTTCATGTTTCGACATTGATCTGCGGGTCGCAGAATTCCGCCAGACGGCGGGTGTAGGCGTCTGTGAGGGCTTCCTCGTGCACGAGCGGCACATCCGTCGCGCCCATCTCATCGAGCAGCCAGCGGGTCAGGGCGGGATTGAGCACCAGAATCGGTCCGAGCAGATAGGTGGCGATCATGCGCCCTTTGAAAAACCCTTCCGCGCGGGAATGGCGGTTCAGTCCGATGCCGCGCTCCACCTTTAAAAACGGGCAATCGGCGTTGTTGCCGACGGCGGAGGTGAACTGGCTTTTAAAGCCGACGATGTCGGTGTGAATCGGTGCGAAGCGTCCGATGACAAAGCCGTTGTACCGATGGAACAGATCCTGCTTGGCGGTCATGTCCAGCAGTCCCAGTCCGTTCACACTGTTGCCGCCTTCGAGCAGAATGGCTTTGCCGAGTACCTCGGCGGCGTTGCCCGTGAACAGCATCGGCACGCCGTCCGCGATCATGCGGCGCAGGCGGTCGATGAACGGCATCAGCGCCAGGATCGCGCGTTGCTGGACGCGCTCGGTCATCGGTCCCATATACAGCAGATCCACCTTGTGGTTCGCAAAATACGGTGTCTGTGTCAGCGGGGTGCGTACGAAGGTGGCATCGGGCAGGCACGCCTGCAGGTATCGCATATTGCCCATGTCGCCGAAGAGGTTGGCGTATTCGGGAAACAAAATCTCAATCGTCACGGCGTTTCCTCCTTCGGCGGACGACCCGACAGGCGCGCGACCAGGCGCTCCTGTAGGGCATCGGCATACTCTTTCGTGAAACGGTCGTACAGAATGAAGGTGTGATCGACCCGTGCAAAGGCGGGATCGTCGGTGTAATCGGCGTATGCCTGCTCACAGCGGATACGGGAGTCTTCCACGCCCGCCAGCAACAGCCGCACGCGCACATCTGCCGAACGACTGCCGACTACCAGAATATAGTCCGCGGGGCGATCGGCGAAAAATTCAAATTCCGTGTCATACAACCACGAGATGTTTTCCGAACTGTGCTCGGCATCATGCTTATGATCGATGAGCAGAATGACGGCCTTGGAGCCGCTTTCCTGTCGCACCAGGTCGAACGATCGCGAGCATGCCGTCGGATTCTGGCATTTGCTCAGCAAGCAGGTGACGCGTTTTTTACCGACGCGTTTTACCGACTCGGTCAGGTGCGCAAACATGGTGGGGAGCGAATCGGTGATGCGCGAGGGCGATCCGCCGATGGTTAGCCACACGGTGGCGGCGGCAAGCAGGTTGTAATGATCGGTGACGGTCGTACCGATGAGCGGGAAGACGAGCTCGCCCTGCGGGGTCATCATCTGTACCCGACGGCGTTGTTCGTCCACGCAAATCATTTCATAGTCCGCCGGGCGCGAGCCGAATGAGCAGGTCGGGCAATGCGCGCGCCCGATATGGCTGTAGCGGCGGAATTCGTAGCGGAGCTTGGTGTTGCACCGCGGGCAGGCAACCAGGTCGCAAACAGAGCCGGGCATCGTATCGTCGTCCTGCGGCTGTTTGGGGATGCCGAAGGTGATGCGACGGTTTTGCGGCGACAGCGAGCTGACGATCAGGTCGTCGGCATTGAGCACGAGCGTTGCCGACGACGGAATTGCCTGCTCAAGCAGTCCGGCGATAAATTCCGAATGGACGCAGCGCTTGAATGAGCCGCGGAACAGGTTGGTGATGACGACCATGTCGGGGGTGATGCATTTGAAAATGTGCACCGTGCTTCGCTCGTCGATCTCCAGAACCGCGACCTCCTGACGGAAGCGTCCCGTCAACGTACAGCTGTTCAGAAACGCCGACAGAATGCCGCCCTGCAGATTGCCTGTGTCCAGGTTGTGAAGCGGCACTTTGCCGTCGGCGGTCAGCAGGTCTACCAGAATGCGGCAGACGGCGGTTTTGCCGTTGGTACCCGTCACGGCAATGACGGTGGCAGGCTTGGTGATGCGGGCAAGAAAATCGGGACAGATGCCGGCGGCAACGGAACCGGGAAGATGCGGGCGGTCAAGCCGAAACAGGCGCGAAAACAGCGCCGCCGATTTGGCGGCCCAGAGCGCCAGGAAAAACCGCAGATTTTTTTTCACGACACCATCCCTTCCTTCCGTCTCTTTTTTATTCCACCTTATAATATAGCATACATCGGATCATTCGTCAACTTGAACGCATGGCGGCGATGCGCAGGATGGTGCGCTCGCTTTCGGCGGCGATGGTTTCGTAACGCGCCCAGTCCATGACCGCCTGATGCAGAGACTCCATGCGGTCGTGATGCGCTTTCGCTTCGGCAGAGGCTTCGGCGGCATCCTGAAGCAATGCCGTCGCGGCGCGGCGATGGAAACGAAGCTGTTGCTTGTGCGCGGCGATGAGTTCGCTGTCGGTGAAGCGGATGGCGTGCGTGCGGCGATAGACAGGAAAGTCGATCCGATGAAAATGGTTGGAGGTGAGGAACCCGACACCGAGCGACGGCACCAGAACGTGCTCGGGTGCCGCGTGCGGAGAGAGCGGGCAGGGACAGGCGATCACGTCGTGTCCCGCCGCGACGGCTTCGTCGGCGATGCGGCGCATATACATCGCGGACACCACGCCGATATCGTCCTCCAGCACATAGATGCGCGGGCAAAGTGCCGTCACCGTGTCGGATAAAAACAGATGCCCTTGCGGCGTGACCGCCGACAACAGTCGTCGCACGCAGTGTCCCCGGCGGTCACCGTTTGGCGGGCATTCCCGTTTCACCGTCCGTCGGACGGCGGCGATGAGCTTTTCGGCGTGAACACCGGGAGCGATCAGGCGGCGGGAGGTTTCCAGCAGGCTGTGTGCCGCGTGCAGAAAGCGGCAACAGCGCGCGTGCGCGGCGGCGCACGCATCGGCGGCGTCAAACCAGGCGGGGGCTTGCGCCGTCGCCGCGACGGGATCCAGACAACAGCCGAAGGGGATGAGTTGTTCGCATTCGCCGTAGGCGACGGGCTCGAGGATATGCGGCGCGGTGGCATCGATCACGCACAGCTTGATCGCGGGGGCAACCACCGCGTCGACCGAGGACGGATCGGAGGAACACAGCACCGTCTCGCACGTGTGACCGCGTGCCTGCAACGCCGCCTGCACGCGGCGCATAAAGGTTGCCTTGCCTGTACCTGCGCCGCTTTTGATGAGAAACGCGATCCAGCCGTCGCGCGGGTCGTACAGATCGGTTTTATGAAAGCCCGTAAAACCGTCGGGGGAGTTCGCTCCGAAAAAGAAGCGAACAGGATGATCGTTTGACATACATCACAGCCTCCTTACAGATTACCTATATTGACAGGCTATGATACCGCCGGGCGGAGTGTTAGAAAAAATTCTTGACAAATGGGTAAAAAAGGACTATTCTTAATGCATACATTGGAAATGTGGCGATAGGGACGCCGAGGAGCGGATGCTTTTCAGAGAGCCGTCGGGTGGTGCGAGACGGTAACGTATCTCTCCGTGAAACGGTCATCACCCTTGAACAGATCCCCGAACGAGTCTTCTCCAGTAGGCGGATACGGTTGCCTCCCGTTATCGAGGTCGTCTTTCGAAGATGGATTTCGGAAGAGTCGTATGGTGGTTACACGCGAAAGGAGTGCGCTTTCGTCCATATGGACGACGGCGTTTTTTTATTTTTCAGGAGGCGATAGTATGCTGACACTGGACAAAATTTATCATGCCAAATATGTGCTCAAAGACGTGATCCGTTGCACCGACCTGATTCACGCGCCGCAGATCAATCCGGCGTGCGAGGTGTATCTGAAAACGGAGAATCTGCAGATTACGGGTTCGTTTAAGGTGCGCGGCTCGGCGTATAAGATTTCCCAGCTCACCGAGGAGGAGAAAAAGCAAGGCGTGATCGCCTGCTCCGCGGGCAACCATGCGCAGGGCGTGGCGATGGCGGCGACCCGCCAGGGCATTCCGTCGCTCATCTGTCTGCCTGACGGTGCGCCCATCTCCAAGGTGGAAGCCACCAAGCGCTACGGCGCCAAGGTGGAGCTGGTGAAGGGCGTGTACGACGATGCGTACGCCCGCGCGCTGGCGCTCAAAGAGGAGCGCGGCTATACGTTTATTCATCCGTTTGACGATGAGGATGTCATCGCGGGTCAGGGCACGATCGGTCTGGAGCTGCTTGAACAACTTGACGATGTCGACGTGGTCGTCGTGCCTGTCGGCGGCGGCGGACTCATTTCGGGTGTCGCCTACGCGATCAAATCGCTTCGTCCGTCCTGCAAGGTCTACGGTGTGCAGGCGGCGGGTGCGGCATCCATGGTGCATGCGTTACAGGAAGGCGCCCCCGATGCGCTAAACACCG
>JAZQHP010000018.1:0-6327 GCA_045540655.1 Acutalibacteraceae bacterium | reverse complement strand
ATGCTCTTGACATGGTATCCGCCCCTACGTGTAGAGGGGTGTGCCAACCGTGTAGGGACTGACGTCCTCGACGGTCCGATGCACACGGTGCGATGCCGAAAAAACCTTTTAAAAAAGCGCAACTTTCTCTTGCTTTTTTCGGTTGTTCGTGGTATAGTGTATTTCACGACAAAACAAACGTGCGCGGGTGGTGGACACTATGAGCAACAAAACCGCCCCTCAGAAGCTGTTGCTGGTGGATGCATCGGTGCTCCCCGACGTGTTCGAAAAGGTGCTGGTTGCGAAGGGCTTGTTGTCCTCGGGCGAAGCGGCGACGGCCTCGGAGGCGGCACGCATGGCGGGCTTATCCCGCAGTGCTTTTTATAAATATAAGGATATGGTGTTTCCTTATGATGCGAACGGCTCGGGACAGATTCTGACGGTGCATTTTATGCTCAGCGATCGCCCGGGTGTGCTGTCGGCGGTGCTGACGGCGTTTGCGTCGGCGGGGGCGAATGTGCTGACCGTCAACCAGAACATTCCCGCGGACGGTGCGGCGTCGGTGTCCATTTCGGCGCGTACCGATCGGCTGGAGATGCCTACGGAGGTATTTCTGCAACAGCTGTATCAACTGCAGGGCGTGCGCCGCATTTCCCGTATCGGTGGGGAAGGCTCGGTGTCCAAGGTGCCGCGCAGTGCGAATTAACACGACTAACAGAACGAAAAGAGGTCTTTTATATGGTATCCATTGCAATCATGGGTCACGGTGTGGTTGGCTCGGGCGTTGCCGAGGTGTTGCTCAAAAACACCGAGAGCATCTCGAAAAAAGCGGGCGAGACGATTGAGGTCAAGCGCATCCTCGATCTGCGCGAATTCCCCGACAGCCCGCTTGCCGATCGGTTTACCAAGAATTTCAACGATATTCTCGAGGACGACGAGATCCGCATCGTGGTGGAAACGATGGGCGGTCTGCATCCGTCCTATGAATTTGTCAAGGCGTGTCTGGAGCACGGCAAAAGCGTCGTGACCTCCAACAAGGAGCTGGTCGCCGCCAAAGGCGACGAACTGCTCCGCATTGCCCGAGCGAACAACCTCAACTTCCTGTTTGAAGCGAGCGTCGGCGGCGGTATTCCGATCCTGCGTCCGCTCGATCAGTGCCTGGCGGCGAACGAGGTGTACGAGATCGCGGGCATCCTCAACGGCACCACCAACTTCATGCTCACCAAGATGATCGAAGAGGGCATGAGCTTTGAAGCGGCGCTGGCGCTCGCCCAGCAGCTGGGCTATGCCGAGCGGGATCCGTCGGCGGATATCGACGGTCACGATGCGGCGCGCAAGATTTGCATTCTGGCGGCACTGGCGTTCGGTCGTCATGTGTTTCCCGACCAGGTCCACACCGAGGGTATCGGCAAGGTGTCGCTGACGGAAGTGCAGTATGCCGAGGCGATGGGCGGTGTCATCAAGCTGATCGGTCGCGCGAAGAAACAGGAGAACGGCAAGATCTTCTGCATGGTCGCCCCCATGATCGTCAAGGCGGAGGACAATCTGCTCGCGCAGGTGCGTGACGTGTTCAACGGCATCATGGTGCGCGGCGACGTGATCGGCGACGTGATGTTCTACGGTCGCGGCGCGGGTAAGCTCCCGACTGCGTCGGCAGTGGTCGCGGACGTCATCGACGAGGTCAAGCATATGCGTGCGCGCAAGTACCTCTACTGGGAAAGCGGCGCTCCCGATTATGTTCTTCCCTATACGCTCGACAACACGGCGGCGATGGTGCGTGTCGTGATCATGAGCAACGCGGATGATGCCCGCGCGGAAATCACCGCGGCGTTCGGCGAAGTGCAGTGGCTGACGAGCGAAAAAGCGCCCACGGGCGAGCTGTGCTTCGTGACCCCCGTGATGAGCGAACAGACCCTTATCGATACGCTGGATGCGTTCAAGCAGGTGAAGATGCTGTCCAGCATCCGCGTGGCGGACTAAAAGGAGTCGGCATATACTATGATAAAAATTACCGTTCCCGCCTCCAGCGCGAACCTCGGTGCGGGGTTTGATGCGCTGGGACTGGCGCTCACACTTTATAATACCGTGTGGATGGAAGAAGCGGACGGTTGTCACATCGAATCGGTTGACGGATCGACGATCCCGACGGATGAAAGCAACATGATCTTCCATACAGCCAAAGGGCTGTATGAGCAGTGCGGGCATCCGTTCCGCGGGCTTCACATCCTGCAGGAAAACCACATCCCCATGACCAGAGGTCTCGGCAGCTCGTCGGCGTGTCTGGTGGCGGGTCTGCTCGGCGCGAATACCCTGATGGGCAGTCCGCTCTCGCGGCGGGATCTGCTGGATGTGGCGGCGCGGCTCGAAGGTCATCCTGACAACGTCGCGCCCGCCATGCTCGGCGGACTGGTGACGTCGGTGATCGACGGCGGCAAGGTGCATTCGGTGAGTGTGCCCGTGTCCGACCGCATCCGCTTTGCGGTGTTTGTCCCCGATTTTGAACTGAAAACCTCCAAGGCGCGCGCGGCTCTGCCGACGGTGGTGTCGCGGGACGACAGCGTGTACAACCTGTCCCGTGCGGCGCTGATGACCGCGTCACTCTTTTCGGGCAGTCTGGAAAATCTGCGCTTCGGCGTGCAGGATCGCCTGCATCAGCCGTATCGCTTCCCGATGATTGCGGGGGCGGAGCAGATCTTCTATGAAGCGTATGAGCTGGGTGCGTATGCGGTGTGCATCAGCGGTGCCGGCCCGTCCATCCTGGCGATTGTGGATGCGGGATCGGCGGACGCGTTCTCCGCGGCGGCAACCGGGCGGTTGCAGGCGCTGGGACTGGAAGGTTGGCAGGTGGAGCTGTTCTCGTGCGATGCCACGGGCGCGGCGGTCACTTTTGAAACGTGTTAGTATGAGGGCTTCGGCTCTGATATAGAAAGGAAGGATCAACAATGTTGATAGTGCAGAAATTCGGCGGTTCCTCCGTCGCCAATGCGGAACGCGTCATGAACGTGGCGCGCATCGTCACCTCCGCCTATGACAAAGGCAACAATGTGGTGGTGGTCGTGTCGGCGCAGGGCGATACAACGGACGATCTGATCGAAAAGGCAAAGGAAATCAACCCGAACGCCAGCAAGCGTGAAATGGATATGCTTCTTGCGTCCGGCGAGCAGATTTCGATCTCGCTTCTCGCGATGGCGATCGAGAAGCTCGGCTATCCCGTGGTGTCGCTCCTCGGTTGGCAGGCGGGTTTCCAGACCGATTCCAAGTATTCGGCGGCGCGCATCAAGCGTGTGCAGTCGGATCGCATCGCCAAGGAGATCGATAAGCGGCGCATCGTGATCGTGGCGGGCTTCCAGGGCCTCAATCGCTACGATGACATCACTACCCTCGGTCGCGGCGGCTCGGATACGAGCGCGGTGGCGATCGCGGCGTCGATGCGTGCGGATCTGTGCCAGATCTACACCGACGTGGAAGGCGTGTTCACCGCGGATCCCCGCAAGGTGCCCGGTGCCTTCAAGCTGGATGAGATCACCTATGACGAAATGCTCGAGCTCGCAACGCTCGGCGCACAGGTGCTCAACAACCGCTCGGTGGAAATGGCGAAAAAATACAATGTGGAGCTGGAGGTTATCTCCAGCCTGACGCAAAAGCCCGGTACGAAAGTGAAGGAGGTATGCAAAGTGGAAAAAATGTTGGTAAAGAGTGTGGCGAAGGACGAACATGTGGCGCGGATCAGCATCGTGGGTCTCCCCGATGAGCCCGGTATCGCGTTCAAGGTGTTCTCCCGTGTGGCGAAGGCCCACGTCAACGTGGATATTATTCTGCAATCCGTCGGTCGCGACGGCACGAAGGACATTACGTTTACGGTGCCCTCCGAGGACGGCGACACCGCGGTGAAGGCTCTGCAGGAATACTGCGACAACGTCGGCGCGAAGAAGCTGGTGGTGGACACCAACGTCGCGAAGGTCTCCATCGTCGGCGCGGGTATGGAAACCCACGAAGGCGTCGCGTCGAAGATGTTTGAAGCACTCGCCGATGCGAACGTCAACATTCAGATGATCTCCACCAGTGAGATCAAGGTGTCCGTCCTGATCGACAAGGCCGACGCGGATCGCGCGGTGGCGGCGGTGCACGGCATCTTCTTTGACTGATCCGAACAAATATGAAAAAGAGAAGGTTTTTCAAAAACCTTCTCTTTTTTTGTCGGTGGCGGGCGGTTGCTTTTCGGCGGCGGATCTGCTATACTGACACCAACAAAACGGCAAGGGGGAGGCGCACGATGAAGGGACGTGTACAGGCGCTCGTTTGCACCGTGTTTTTTATCGCGGTGTATTTCGGATGCCATTACGGGCTCGCGATGGTGCCGTTTGACGGCGACACCGCGTGGCGCACGATCGCGGCGAATGCGCTGGCGGTGGGCATCGGTCTGCTGACGGCGTTCGGGCTGGGGGATCGCCCCTTGCGCCCGACGAAAAAGCGGTCGGCAACATCGGTGATGATCAGCGGCGCGCTCGGCGGCGGATTTGCGGGAGCGGTATTGCTCGCGATGACGTGGGTGCCGATACCGCCCGCGTGGATGGATACGTATACGCAAGCCGCGGGCGATCCATCGGACAAAACGACGGTGGCGCTCGTGTCGGCGCTGGTGATGGCACCGATAGCGGAGGAGATCATGTTTCGCGGACTGATCTACCGCCAGCTCAAGAGGGCGATGTTTGCCGTGCCTGCGGCGATCGTCGTGTCGGTCGGCTTCGGCGCGATCCACGGCACGATCCTGTGGGGCATCTACACTTGTTTGCTCGGATTGCTGGCGGTGTGGGTGATGGAACGCACCGGCTCGCTGTGGGCGGCGATCGCGTTCCACGGTATGTTCAATCTGTTCGGACAGTTGCCGTCGCTTGTGACGTTGCCGTCGTGGGCGCAGGCGATCTATCCCATCGCGGGCGCGGCGGTGTTTGTGTCGGCAGGGGCGACACTCCTGTTCAGACGAGCAAAATAAACGGTCTGTGCTTGTGCGGGCGGATGATATCCGCCCGCACATGGGACGGTTGTACCGATCGGCGCGGTCCGTGGTTGTGCGGTTGCAAACGGTAAAAGAAAAACCACCCTTTTGGGGTGGTTTTTTTATGCTTCCAGGCGGGTCACAATATAGGGGAGCACCTCTTCCGGCGGGATTTTGAGCACATAGCTGAATTCGCCGTAGAGCAATGCTTCCGCGTCCTTCATCGCCGTTTCGTCGGCGTGATGGAGTTTTCGCCCGTTCGTTCGTTGCTCGACACCGTGCAGGTAGATGGTTTTGATCATGCGCAACAGTTCGCGGCGATCTCCCGACGTCAGAATGGTGCGCCATTGTTCGCGGCGACGGACATCGTCCGCGTTCCAAGGCAGGCAGGGATCGGCGGCGATGGCGGTGAGCATGGCTTCGATGGCGTCGGCGGTGATCACAGGATGCATCTTGGCGAGCAGGGTCGGATTATCCGTCGGTACGTAGATGACCGAACGGTCCTGATGCACGGGCGACAGAAGCCAGTACTCTTTCTTGTCCTTGCCGAAGGACAGGGTGGTTTTGTCGGTAATAATGCAGATGCCGTCCGCCCCGTACAACACAGGGTCCTGAATGTGAAACACAACGATCCGTCCTTTCCGAATGGAGCAATATAGAATAATTATACCATAAAGACTCGTGCTTTCGCCATGGGCATCCTTCACGAAAAACCGTCGGCGGCTGTGCGCGAAATGCCCTCTCGCGGCAGGGAGGACAGAAAAATGACCCCCATCAGCATGAGAAGCACCGTCGCGGCAACGCCGTTGGTTGCCGACGGCACGGCACGCGACCAATGCGCGGCGGCGGATACGGCGGGCAGGGGCAGCGGCACCAGACGAAACAGCAGGAGCGAGAGACAGCCGCCGAGCAGACCGTGGAGCAGGCGGGCGGCGAAATAACCGCGGTCGACGAGGGCACGGTCGGCGGTGAGGGCGGCAATCTGCCCGTTGACCGACAGCCCGCCGAAGCCGAGCGCCAGTCCGAGAAAAAACGGTGCGTGCACTCCGCAGGCGGCGGATTCCAGACAGCCTGTCGTGACTTCCAGCGGCGCGGCGATAAGTGCGCGGATCAGGGGAACGGTAATGGATGCGCCGCCCAGTGCGTCGATGACGGACAGCACCGTGCAGGCGGCGAGAATACACCCCGCCATGCTGATGATGGTGGCGGCGGCATCGTTCAGACTGTCGGTGACGGCGCGGGCAAGCGGCAATCGCGCGGATGGCGCAGGCGCGGCGGCAACGCGAAGCGGTTGCCACAGCGGCAACAGAAGGAAGGACGCCAGCAGATGCGCCCCCCACAACAGCAGCCCC
>JAZQHP010000017.1:0-4723 GCA_045540655.1 Acutalibacteraceae bacterium | reverse complement strand
ATTTCGGGGCCCTTGGTGTCGATCAGAAGCGCTACGGGACGATCCAGTTCTTCGCGCAGACGTTTGAGCGTGGCGATGCGCACACGCTGTTCTTCGTGAGTCTGATGAGACATATTCACGCGCGCGACGTCCATGCCCGACAGCATCAGTTCACGAAGCACCGCTTCGTTGTCGGTGGAGGGACCGAGCGTGCAGATGATTTTTGTTTTTCTCATAGGATATAACCATCCTTTCAATCCAAATTGAAAATAGTATACCAAATATTGCCCGGGAAATAAAGAGCGAAGACGAGAAATGCACAGAATATGCCGAAATTTAACTGAATCTTAACTCGATGTAAAATGTACTTGACATTACGAAGGGCGTATGCTATGCTTGAATTGTAAAGTGAGCTTTACAATTCAACGGAGGTGCCACTATGTACAATTGCATTAAAGAACGGCGCAAGGAACGCGGAATCACGCAGGATGAACTGGCGAATGCGGTTGGTGTCACCAGGCAGACGATCATCTCGCTGGAAAGCGGAAAATATAACGCATCCTTGCAACTGGCGTTTCGCATTGCCGGATTTTTTCAGTGTACGATCGAAGACGTGTTTATTCCGGAGGAGGACAGACTATGAATTTTAAAAAGAAAATGAACATCCGCTTATTTGTGGCGATCGGCTATCTCGTGCTCGGTGTCGGAATCGTCGCGGTAGCTGCCTGGGGCCGCGCACAACAGCCGTTCTTTTCATCGTTCGGGCTCGCACTGGCGGTGATCGGCATCGTGCGTATTCGCCAATATGTCCGCATTGTCAAAAACGAAGAAACCCTTCGTGCGCAGGAAATCCGTGAAAGCGACGAGCGGAATCGCTATCTGGCGACCAAAGCCAAAAGCATCGCTTATTATGTGTTTGTGGTGCTGGCGGGTTTGGCGGTCATTGTGTTGCAGATACTCGGACTTGTTGAGTATGCGATGATGTTGTCGTGGTGCGTATGCGCACTGCTTGCGCTGTATGTTGTTGTGTATTGGATTTTAAGAAAGCGGTCGTGAGCTCTTTTTACAAAAACCGCAAAAAATTCCCATGTTTCCGCTTTACAGAACAGGGGAAGATGTGGTATGATACGTAATAGCTATGACTTGCAAGGAGGTCTGTAATATGGCAGACAAGAAACAACTCGCGAAAGTATACGAACCACAGGAAGTGGAGGACCGCATCTATCGTTTCTGGATGGACGGCGGCTATTTCCACGCTGAGGTCAACCCCGATAAAAAGCCGTATACCATCGTTATGCCGCCTCCCAACATCACGGGACAGCTGCACATGGGTCACGCGCTGGACAACACCCTGCAGGATATTCTTATCCGCTGGCGTCGTATGCAGGGCTATGAAGCGCTGTGGATGCCCGGCACCGACCATGCCGCGATCGCGACCGAGGCGAAGATCGTGGAGGCGATGGCGAAAGAAGGGCTGACGAAGGAAGGTCTCGGACGCGATAAGTTTATGGAGCGCGCCTGGGCATGGAAAGAAACCTACGGCAACCGCATCGTCGAACAGCTTAAAAAGCTCGGCTCGTCCTGTGACTGGGAGCGCGAGCGCTTCACGATGGATGAGGGTTGCTCCAAAGCGGTGCGCGAAGTGTTCGTGCGCCTGTATGAAAAAGGGCTGATCTATCGCGGCGAGCGCATGATCAACTGGTGCCCGCACTGCAAGACCTCCATTTCCGACGCGGAAGTGGAATTCAAGGAGATGGACGCGAAGTTCTATCATCTGCGCTACCCGATCGAAGGTACCGACCGGTTCCTGGAGCTGGCGACCACGCGTCCCGAGACCCTGCTGGGCGATACCGCTGTCGCGGTGCATCCCGACGACGAGCGTTACACCGATCTCGTCGGCAAGAATGTTATTCTGCCCATCGTCAACAAGGCGATCCCCGTGGTGGCGGACACCTATGTGGAGATGGACTTTGGTACGGGTGTGGTGAAGATCACTCCCGCGCACGACCCCAACGACTTCGAGGTCGGTTTGCGTCATGACCTGCCCGTCATCACCGTCACCACCGAGGACGGTCACATGAATGAGCTGGCGGGTAAGTACGAAGGCATGACCATCATGGAATGCCGCAAGGCGATCGTTGCCGATCTGGAAGAGGGTGGCTTCCTTGTGAAGGTGGAGCCGCTGGTGCACAACGTCGGCACCTGCTATCGTTGCGGCACCACCATCGAACCGCGCGTGTCGCTCCAATGGTTTGTGGCGATGAAAGAGCTTGCCGCGCCCGCCATCGAAGCGGTGAAGAAGGATGAGACGCAGTTTGTGCCCGAACGTTTTGAAAAGACCTATTTCCACTGGCTCGAGAACATCCGCGACTGGTGCATTTCGCGTCAGCTGTGGTGGGGTCATCGCATCCCCGCATGGTATTGCGAGGATTGCGGTGAGATGATTGTCGGTCGTGAAGATCCGACGGTCTGCCCCAAATGCGGCGGCGCGCATCTGCGTCAGGATGAGGATACGCTGGATACGTGGTTCAGCTCGGCACTGTGGCCGTTCTCCACGCTCGGCTGGCCCGACAAGACCCCCGAACTTGACTATTTCTATCCCACCAACACGCTGGTTACCGGTTATGATATCATCCCGTTCTGGGTCATGCGCATGATGTTCTCCGGTATTGAGCAAACGGGCGAAGTGCCGTTTGATCGTGTGCTGATTCACGGTCTGGTGCGCGACGAAAAGGGACGCAAGATGTCCAAATCGCTGGGCAACGGCATTGATCCGCTGAAGGTCATCGAGGAATTCGGCGCGGACGCTCTGCGCTTTATGCTCGCGACCGGCAACAGCCCCGGCAACGACATGCGCTTCATGCCCGACAAGGTGGAATCTTCCCGCAATTTTGCGAACAAGCTGTGGAACGCGGCGCGCTTTGTGCTGATGAACATCGGAGAGGAAGATGTTGCGCTCACCCTGCCCGACACCCTCACGATGGAGGATAAGTGGATTCTGTCGAAGTTCAACACGCTTGTCAAAGCGGTGACCGACAATCTGGAGAAATTCGAGCTGGGTATTGCGGTGCAAAAGCTGTATGACTTCATCTGGGACAGCTATTGCGACTGGTATATCGAGCTGTGCAAAGCCCGCTTGCAGGGCGAAGGCGCCGGCGACGCCAAGCGTGTGCTGGTGTATGTGATGAACGGTATGTTGCAACTGCTTCATCCGTTCATGCCGTTCGTGACCGAAGAAATCTGGCAAAGCCTGCCGCACGACGGCGAAACGCTGATGTGCACGGCGTGGCCGCAGTACAACGAGGCGTTGTCCTTTGCCGCCGAGGAGCGCGAAATGGAGCGTATCATGGAAGCGGTGCGTGCGGTGCGTAACCGCCGCGCGGAAATGAACGTGCCGCCCTCGAAGAAAGCGGAACTGTTCATTGAAACGGCGTTTGTTGAGACGTTTCAGAGCGGCGCGCCGTTTATGATGCGCCTGGCTTCGGCATCGGCGGTGCAGGTGGGCGAGAGCTTTGCAGTGGACGGCGCGGTCAGCATTGTCACCTCGGACGCGACCATCAAGATCCCGATGAACGAGCTGGTGGATCTCGCCGCGGAGAAAGCGCGTCTCCAAAAGGAGCGCGACAACGTGCAAAAGCAACTCGACGGCGTCAATGCGCGCCTGGCGAACAAGGCATTCACCGATAAAGCTCCCAAGCAAATCGTCGATACTGCCCGCGAGCAGGCGGCGCGTCTTGAGGAAAAGCTGGCGCTTTTGGACCAGAGTATGGCGGCGCTTGGCTGACAGCAACACGATGGGTAACCTCGATAAGGAGCGCGGTGGTATGTACAAATATGAATTCCATGTTCACTGCCGCGAATGCAGTAAATGCGGATTTGCATCGGTGGAGGAACAGGTGCGGCAGTTTCATGCGGCGGGCTATGCCGGTATGGTGCTGACCGATCATTGCTGTTGCGGATACAGTGCCGTGCCGACCGAATGGTCGTGGGAGAAACGGGTGACGTTTTATTACGACACCTATCTTGCCGCAAAAAAGCTGGGCGATTCGCTGGATTTTGATGTGCATTTCGGCTGGGAGCATGCGTACGGTGACGGCAAAGAGGTGCTGACCTACGGTATTGATCGGCGATTTCTTCTGCAGAATCCCGACATCCCTGAAATATCGCTTCGGGAATACTGCGATCGTGTGCGGGCTTACGGCGGTTATGCGGCGATGGCGCATCCGTATCGTACCCGTTGCTACATCAACGAGGATGTCTATCCCGAGGTGGACTGTCTGGACGGCGTGGAAGTGTATAATGCCGCCAACGGTCCCTGTGAAAACGCCAAAGCCGTGTTGCTTTGCGTGGCGCATCCCGAACTCGGATGGGTGTCGGGATCGGATTCCCACCGCGTGGACGAGAATGTCGGGCGGTCGGGGCTGGCGTTTGAACGTCGCTTGCGCACCAAGGAGGACCTCGTGGCGGCACTCAAGGCGAAAGAGGGACTGGTGATCGCCGACGGCAAGATCGTGCGCACCATCGACGAGTTTTTGAGGACCAAACCTTAACAGGATTCATAAGAGGAGTTCTCACCGCTGAGAACTCCTCTTCTATGCGAGAGTGGCGGAATGGCAGACGCGCCGGTCTTAGGAGCCGGTTCTTTCAGAGTGTGGGTTCAAGTCCCATCTCTCGCACCAGAAAAAGAAGGATTTTTTTTAAAGACAAAACCCCCCTTTTTTAATACTATCCGGGCGGGGGGGCG
>JAZQHP010000016.1:0-3903 GCA_045540655.1 Acutalibacteraceae bacterium | reverse complement strand
CGATGCGATGAAGATGGCGGAAGGCCGCCTATCGAGCGATAGACGGCCTTCTTCCTTGCTATGTGGGCTCGGACTAGCTGAGCGGCTCCAGCTCGCGGTATTTCATCGGCTTTTTCAACTGCGGATCGGTTACCACCTCGTCGAGCGGTTCCTCCAACAACGACGGATCGTCCAGAAAGCGTTGCATACAGCGGAACGCCGACGCGAAATAGCTGCCCGAACAGATGCGCTCGTCCATGACAACGCCAAGCGGCATGCACCGTTCAAACACGATCTCATCGCCTTTGCGTTTGGCGACCTCGCGCTGGTTGCCCATCGTGATAAACACGCTGGTGGTGCCGAATTCGTAGCAGTGGTGATAAATGTGGTTGGTGCGGATGGACGCGAGATTGGAGATGACCAGGCTGTTGTGGAACGGCGAGGCATCAATGATCGCGCGGGGCAACAATCCATGCTTATCCATCCATTTAAAAAGGCCGACACCGACCGGCAACAAACCGGGAATGCTGAGCAAGGTTTTGATGAGCTTTTCGGTGCCGTTGTTTTCGGGCGTTTCGCGGTTGGCTTGCACGAACCGCGTAATGGTCGCCTGTACCTGATCGACGGTATAGGTCGGATCGAAATACATCTTGGTCATGGTGCCGTCGTGATCCTTATCATTCTTGAGAACCACCATCGCAATGGAATACTCGTTGCGGGCATAGGGCTTGCTGTTGACCACAAAGCGGTTGAGCAGCGGATATTTGGCAACGGTGCGCAGATACGCCGAGATCAGAATTGCCATATGACTCAGGCGCACGCCTTCCTTGCGACGCTTGTTGATGTACGCCTGCATGGGGGCGATGGGGATATCCAGGGTGATCATGTTCATGGAATCGGTGCGGTGCTTCATGATGTAGGCGGCGACCGTATACATCGGATCGGTGCCCCGCAGGCGTTGTCCGTCAGCTCTCATGGGAATCGTCCTTTCTCCGTGCGCCCGGACGGGCGTGCTTTTTCTTCTCACCGCGTATTATATCACATCTGCCGTGAAATCACAAGAAAAATCGACAGAAAAGCGCGAATCCGTACGAAAGCCGCGTATTGATGATTGACAAACTGCGGATCGGTATTGTATACTACTTTCGTATGTCAGCAGAACTCTTGCTATGCAAGAACAGGAGGAATGAGTTATGATGGTAGCACTGGCTTGTGACCACAGCGCCCTGGATATGAAGCAAATGGTAAAAAACCTGCTGGACGACATGGGCATTGCGTATAAAGATTTCGGCACCGATACGACCGACAGCTGTGACTATCCCGTGTTTGCCGCGCGCGCGGCAAAAGCGGTGGCGGCGGGTGAATGCGACAAAGGCATCGTCATCTGCGGCACCGGCATCGGCGTGTCCATCGCCGCGAATAAAGTGAAGGGCGTGCGCTGTGCACTGTGCAGTGAGCCGTATTCGGCAAAGCTCACCCGCCTGCACAACGACAGCAACATGCTGGCGATGGGCGCGCGTGTGATCGGACCGGAGCTGGCACGCATGATCGCTGAAACGTGGCTGACAACGCCGTTTGAGGGAGGTCGCCATCAGCGTCGCGTGGATCTGATCACGGCGCTCGAGGAGGGGACGGACATTGGCTGAGTCGGTTTCGGTTCCCGGTCGTGTGCAATCGGCAATGGCGGCGCTCCGCCGCAACAATATGGCGGCGTATTACGTTCCGACTGCGGGGGACGTTCCTGCGCTGGTGGCGTCCTTGCTTCATAAGGGCGACACGGTCGCCGTCGGCGGATCGGTGACGCTGGATCAGACGGGTGTCATGGATCTGCTCCGAAACGGCGACTATACGTTTCTCGATCGCTATGAGGAGGGCCTCTCCCGCGAGGAGATCACCCGTATTTTCAAGGAGAGCTTCTTCGCGGATGCGTATTTGTGCTCCGCCAACGCCGTGACCGTTCACGGTGAATTGTACAACGTGGACGGCAACAGCAATCGCATCGCGGCGATTGCGTTCGGTCCGTCGTCGGTGATTCTGGTGGTGGGCGTGCAAAAGCTGGTGCCCGATCTGGATGCGGCGAAGGAGCGCGTCAAGCAGATTGCCGCCCCGCTCAACGCCAAGCGCCTGTCGTGCGAGACCTACTGTGCTCAAAGCGGCGTTTGCGCGGGTGTCAATGACGGTATGACGGTCGGGTGCGGCACGGACGCCCGCATTTGCTGTAACTATCTGGTCTGCGCCAAACAACGGCACAAGGACCGCATCAAAGTGATTTTTGTCGGCGAAGACGTCGGCTATTAATTGGATTTTACAGATTTCAAAGGAGGACTCGTTGCCCTATGGACGGCAGTGACAGTATTGGTATTATTCTGGTGATGGTGGTGCTGATCATCCTGTCGGCGTATTTTTCCGCCACCGAAACCGCTTTTTCATCCATCAACCGCATCCGCATGAAAAACATGGCGGAAAACGGCAATAAGCGCGCATCGCTCGTGCTGAAACTGGCAGATCAGTTTGACAAGCTTCTTTCCACCATTCTGGTCGGCAATAACATCGTCAACATCGGCGTCAGCTCCATTGCGACGGTGCTGTTCATTCAGTTGCTCGGCGAGGTGTACGGCCCGACGGCGGCGACGGCGATCCTCACGGTGGTGGTGCTCATTTTCGGTGAGATCACGCCCAAAAGTCTTGCCAAGGAATCGCCCGAAAAGTTTGCGATGTTTTCGGCTCCGATTCTGCGGGTACTGATGTGGATCCTGACGCCGATCAATTTCGTATTCTCCATGTGGAAGAAACTGCTGAACAAACTGGTCCGTTCGGACGATGCACCGTCCATCACGGAAGAGGAGCTGCTCACGCTTGTGGAAGAAGCGGAGCAGGACGGCGGCATCAACGAGGATGAGAGCGAATTGATCCGCAGTGCCATCGAATTCAACGACCTGCTCGCCGTCGATATTTTCACGCCGCGCGTGGATCTGGATGCGGTGTCGGTCGATGCCGATAAGCAGACCATTGCGGACGTGTTCAGCGACACGGGCTTTTCGCGTCTGCCGGTGTACGAGGATACGGTGGATACGATTGTCGGTATTATTCATATCAAGGATTTCTATGCGCGCGTGTATCATACCGATCTGCCGCTGTCGGCGATCATCAAGCCTGCGGTCTTTATCACCCGTTCGATGAAGATTTATGATCTGCTTCGCCTGCTTCAAAAGGAAAAGGCACACATGGCGGTCATTGCCGATGAATACGGCGGCACGGTGGGTATTGTGACGATGGAAGACATCCTGGAAGAACTGGTCGGTGACATCTGGGATGAGCATGACGAGGTTATTGAAGAATTCATTGATTTGGGGGACGGTCGTCATCGCGTCATGTGCAGTGCCGGTATTTCGGACTTTGCCGAGCAATTCGATCTGGAGGAGGATCCCGACTCCGACATCACCACCGTCAGCGGCTGGGTGATGGAAAATCTCGGTCGCATTCCCGTGGAGGGAGATTCCTTCGTGTATCCGAAAGAGGATGAGAATCCGAAGGAAGGTGACTCGGCGGATCGGCAGAAGAACAAGCTGAGTGTGGAGGTTACCAAAACCGACGGTCGGCGTGTACTGGAAATTTTGGTCACGGTGCTTCCGGATACCGACTCTGCGGATGAGGATACATCCGACAAAACCGATAAATCCAAAAAAACAACGGATAAAACCGGATCATAAACTACATCCCGATGATCGGCTTCCAAGCGGATCATCGGGATTTTTTCTGTTCATCAGACAACCACCAGCTCTGCTGGTGGGCAAAAGAGCTTTAGCTATGGATAGTTCGTTAGGCTCCCTTGTGCAAAGGGAGCTGTCAAAACCGAAGGTTTTGACTGAGGGATTGTTGGTTGTATAACAATCCTCCCGTCACACCTTACGGTGTGCCACCCTC
>JAZQHP010000015.1:0-5601 GCA_045540655.1 Acutalibacteraceae bacterium | reverse complement strand
CCCGTTTCGGAATTCTCCGAAACGGGGATTTTTGTATTTTCTGCATGTCCGGCGCTTCGTGAACACAGGGGAGAGGCGACCGAAGCGCGCCCATGCCGCACTGCGGACTGCTGTGCGGCGGATCCTCGCGAAAGTGTGCGTGGATTATCCTCAAAACCGCATGACAACGCCAAAACGTTGACATTGAAACATCTTTGGGTATCCATCGGAATCACCGCATTTTTCGACAACAGAAGGCACATTCAAAACCACAACTTAACCTCAAAATTCACAATTTGTTCATAATTGTAATATGGCGTTATGGTATACTTATACTGTGTAATGGTATCCTGTGTGAATACTATGCAGGATTCATAATATTGTACATAATTTGGCATATGTTTATTCTATTCCGAAAGGGGCCACATGATATGAAAAACCATATCACAAAACTGGTCGCAGTGTTGATGGCGGTGCTGATGATGCTTTCATTGGTGCCGGCGGCAGCATTGTCTGACTTCAATCTGCCCGCGTTGATGTCGGTGTTCGGCGGCACTTCTGCCACCGATTCTGCCGACGGCGCCGACAGCACCGCGTCTGACGGGGAGAAAGCCGAAACGGCGATTCCCACCGAGGACGGCACGCCTGTAACGCAGGCGGGCGGTGACGGTGTGTACATGTCCGATGACGGCACGTTGTACATGGACACCGACGGTGACGGTGTTGCGGAGGAAATCGTCGGCGACACGGTCTCCGACGCGGATTTCCCGTTCAACGTGCAGCAAGGCAAAGTCACCAACACCGAGGTGTACAACGCCGAGAGCACAGGCTCGACGACCGTCTCGGATATGAAGGCGATCGCGGCGTATGAGCCGACGGACGACGGCATGAACGACGAAGAGCACCCCTTCCTGCCCGGCGGTGCCGCGTGGATTGACCTGTCGCAGATTTTCTACGGCGCTCCCGCGACCCCGAACTATCCGCTGACCAAATGGTCCGCCAACACGTCGGTTTACAACACGACCGCCACCGGCAAGACCTACAACTGCTCGGGTTACGCGGCGCACGGCACGGACGTGTATGCGTTTGCGGATATGGACCTCATCGACGAAAAGCTGTGGGAAACCAAGACGGCGGCTGTCTACAAACAATACAGCCTGGATCGCACGACCTACACGGACGTGTACGAGCCCGGCGTTCTCAATTCGAAAGACAGCGCCATGAGCTCCACCAACGTGCGTGATACGATCAATGCGAAAAACGGCACCACGGCGTATGCCTACAACCGTTACGACGCGATGCAGGGCAAATGGGGCGTGACGATCGACAAAAACGTCAGCTCCGTCACCTGGACGCCGTCGTTCCATGAGAACTACTACGGCAGCGGCAAGGCGAAGAACAACACGATGCTGTATCTGACTGATACGCCGTATCTGTACTATTCGACCGAGGCGCTGGACACGACCCAGATCGCCATTTCGCTGCTGATCGGTACGCCTGTGCAAACCGAGCAAAAGACCACGAATGTCATTGGCACGCACAGCGGAACGACGGTTACCGAAAAGAAATATAAGGACGGCGCGGTATCCACCGCCGACGATGCCAGCGTGGAGTATGTCTACCGCTGGTACACCATCACGGATAATGCCAAGCGCCCCGGCATCGAAACGGACACGCTTGACTATTCCATGGTTCCCAATGTTTATGTCGGTCCCACGGTCATGGAAGACAACCTGAGCGAACCCTACAATAGTCTGTCGGAAACGCTTAATGCCATTGCGAACGGCTATTATAAGAGCCAGTACGAGAACCCGTATCAGGTGGAAGCAGATCTCACGCGTCTGAATCCCATTGCGCTGGCAACCGCCAAGGGCATCGATCCCGAGACGCTCTATGTGAACGGTTCCATCACCGGTTGCATCGACTTTACGCAGATTCTGCCCCTGTTGATGGGCGTCGGATCCAACGGCCGTCAGTCCGTGCGTTACCGCATTGCGCAGGTGCGCGTGGACACCAAGACGGACAAGACCGTCGCGTCGGCGCCGGACAGCGCCGCGCGCATCAACTATCTGTACTTCGGTCCCGCGCTCTCCACGGTTTATACACCGCAGTCGACGCTCGGCAACGACGTCAACGCGGGTAACTGGCAGTATGCGCAGAACAACACCAACATCGGCGACCGTCTGGACGATGTGTACAACCCCAACAACGTTGCTTACAACCTGAATATTAAGGATTGGCCGGATGTTTATGACAGCTCCTACACCAACGGTTGGGAAAGCGGCGAAGCGGTGTCGATCATCAATACCCCGAACGAACCGCAAAAGATCATCATCGATACCTACGGCAACAACGACGGTGTTCATAAGACAGATGTTTCGGCGGACGGCGACGACTTTGCGTTCTCGCTGACCAAAAAAGCGTCAGCAGCCGGTTTGTATACGTATACACGAACCGATGAAAACGGCAACACGAAAACCGTTCGTCTGGAAACCAAAACCAATGACAAAGGCACCTACGCCATGGTCACCATCCCGATCCGCAAATGGATCAATGCGCTGGGCGATTCCCGCAAACTCAGCTTCACGCTGACGATGGAGAAGAACACGAGCGGTCTGGAACCGAACTTCTGCCTGTGGGGCAACAACGACGGCGCGCTCGGTACCGGTCACAGCACCACCGGCACACGTTTCCATGCGGAAGACATGCTGTGCGTGTTCGGTAAGGACGGCTATTATCAGGTGGACGATGCCGACAACTTTAAGTCGGTGCTGATTGATGAGACCATCGGTGAATCCACGATCTACAACGGTCAGACCGTCACGGATCTGTACTGGCGTGCAGGCGACGGCGGCAGCATCTACAACGCGACGTTTGAAGTGTATGAAAAAGACGGCGTGAACTATTATTACTGCACCGAAAGCGTGGGCGGCACCGGTACAGACGGCAAAGAGTACAAGGTGACGGCGGGCACGCTGTACACCGCCGAGCACGAATTGGTTGACCGCGAAGGATATATGTGGGAGATGTATACCAATCCCGATACCCACAGCGCATATGTGTATAATCCTGTAACCGGCGTTTTGCGCAAGGGCGGCGGTGACGCGGCGGAAGCGCACATTTCGGTCGATATTCTGGAGCCGATGATGCTCTTTACGCCCTCTTCGGTGTCGAAGTCGTCTCTGGACGTGACCTACGATACCACCGAGTCCTGGATCGACCTGCTTCGCTCGCCGTACATGCTGGAAGATAAGGTCATGGTGAAAGCGGCGAACGATGCCGCCGGTATCGGCGAGGAAAAATTCGGCTACGTGTTCGTGACCGCGCTTCGCATTGCGGTGCCGATCGGCACGCGTATGACCATCCAGAACATGAAGGGCGACAACAACTCGGCAGGTCTGAACATGTATTCGACCTCGGGCGCCATCGTGAACGCCTACGACGGCGGCTCGGGCGCGCAGCCGGAAATGAACACCGATGCAACACTGCCGTATAAATGGTCGTATTATGAAGATGGCACGTATTACAACTACGTGAAAAACGGAGCCACTATCAACGGCGCCCAAAATTCCAAAGCATCGGCGTACGGTCCGTACTTTAAGACCTCCAACTATACCATCTACGATATGTTGGATACGGAGGCAATCAAAAGCAAGACTGTCAAACAAATCATTGGTGTTCCTTTTAAAGTTACATATGATAAAGGTCTTGAAGTGTGGACGTATCCGTACGGCGGAACATATGGTTATAGTGCCGGTGACACAATGACTTTTAAGGATCCGGATAGCGTCGCACGCACCTCGACAAATCTCGGGCAGTATAATACCAACGATATGCTGATGGTTTATGGTGTTGTCCATTTTTCTGACTACGGTGTCACGACATCGAAAGCAACAGAAACATGGGGAATGGTGTCGTTTGGAGATCACGAATTTGCGTGGGTGAAGCTTTGTTTTGGCACGACCTGGCTGGTAGACCAATTGGTGGATAATGATGATGCATATTCCGGACAAGTTCGGTATGCCTTTGATAATTCATATAGTGCCATTAATAAAGCGGATAGTTCAACGTATTGTGATTTTCACTACAAGAACACAATAAATGCATTGATTAGCACAATGAAGAACGAATGGTTAATCACGCCTTATACGGACAGCGGCACCAATACTGCTGCTACGTTGTTCACGAGTTATAATACACCGCACCTTGTGCCTGACGCGATAACGCAAGGAAGGTCGGACCTGATCAAAGCGGCGAAAATGAGCATCGCGAATGACACAGACCTGCAATTGGGTTTCCGCTATTCGTCCAGCAATACGTCGTGGCATACCGGTTCGATCGGTCGCTCGATGAAATCGTCGATCGTACTGGATGTTCAGATTCAAGGCAGTGAAAAAACATGGCCGGTTCTGTATTACGATTTCTCTCGCCTGGACACCCACAATGACGCAGGAAATGTCACCTCCCATGCTTCGGTGCATGTGGCTGTCATTGTACAGGTAAACGATAAGACAAACCATCTGTATTATCTGGACAGCAACGGTGGTTTGAGTGAGAACCGCAATACGTTCTGGGGTGGCGCGTGCGGCTATGCGTCCCTCAGAGGCATTATGGAAGCGCATGGCTATAAGATTCCTCAGAATGCGACAGAAGCCGCTGCCAATCCGAAAATTGAAGTTGTCGGTATGAACATATTCTTCTCTGCCGACGGTGATACAGATGCGGGAGGAGTCCTGAACAACGGTTCGATGCTGATTCGTCGCTTTGAAATCTGGCAGGATGAGACGGAATTCCTGGATGGTATGTACACCGAGCATGGCGTGACGAACGCGGCTACGCAGACCGTCGATGGGGAACAGGTTCCCCTGGATCCCGAAGGTAACGATAAGATCGCGGACGGCTTCAACATTCTGAACGACGCGTTTTACTATTCGCATGATGAAGCCGACGACAACGGATCCTACAAAAAGAACAATTCCAACAAAGGCTGGAGCGGCTTCCTGCGTCAGGATTATGACGGCGACGGCGACCGCGACGTGTTCGATCTGGCGGACGGCAACCACATGATGGACGGTGTCTATGAATACCGTTCGGCGCTCGGTCACGTGCGTGCGTGGGTGCCTGCCGGTGTCACCGCCGACCTGGTGCTGACCGCCGACCGTTCCTTCAACACCAGCAACTATCGCTATCTCTATTATTCCTATTCCATGCGCGATGTCGAAACCGGTATTGCCGCCGAAGATGCTTCGACGGACGGTAAGGGCTCCGGCGTGTCGGTGGCGATCAAATCGCTCCAAGGCGGCAGCCAGATGGCGTATGTGGAACAAGAGGGGACTTGGGTGCACTACAACGAATCGACGCCGTATCTGGACACC
This sequence comes from Acutalibacteraceae bacterium, assembly GCA_045540655.1. Classification (GTDB taxonomy): domain Bacteria; phylum Bacillota; class Clostridia; order Oscillospirales; family Acutalibacteraceae; genus RGIG1959. The sequence continues at coordinate 247 of JAZQHP010000015.1, read as the reverse complement.
AACGGACGCAACGCATTGACCTACAGAACCAGTATGAACGCGGCGGTGGATCTGTCCTCGTTGAGTAAGATTCAATCCATCAACCAGCTTGTGCTGTATCTGCACAATGCGGAAAACCGCACGGCGGAATTCTACATCAACTATATCTACCTGTCCAATGTTCCTCCCGAGACCATGGTCAAGGAACAGCTGGAAGAGAAGCAGGTGCAGTATTACTACCTGATGGACAACACGGGCGACCGTTATT
>JAZQHP010000014.1:0-24013 GCA_045540655.1 Acutalibacteraceae bacterium | reverse complement strand
CAGAATGCTCGCACAGTTATCCACTTTGATGTTATAGGCAATGGAATCATCCAGCGTCGCGTACATACCGCAACCGGCAGTGACCGCGGGATAACCGCCGGACGTGTTGGTCAACACATCGCCGCGCGCATCGCGTGTGACAGCAATGTTCATACCGGACATGCTGTTGGACCATTTCTCAACATATTCGGGAAGCAACGAGGTGTGATAATTCACCGTTTCGGTCGTGCCGCCCGTAGACGTCACCACAACCGTGAGCAGATCGGAAATGATGTAGTAACTGCCCATATTCGTCGTGGAATCTTTATAGCGGAGATAACCGTAAACCGTACCCGTACCCGACGGGGTAACCTTGCCGCCGCTGTACGTGAAGGTGACATTGGCACCGCCCGTGCGGACGAATTCACAGTTGACCTTCTCGTGACCGAGGGACGTGAAGCCCATCGCTTTCATTTCGGTCGCCGTGCCGTCCTTCAACTGGTACTTGGCACCCGCCGTGATCTTACGGAAATAGCCGTCGTCAAATTCCAGGTTGTCGGTGGTCAGGCCCTGGATACCGCCGATAAAGGAGGTGTCAAATCGCGTGTGCGACGCATAGGTCCAGGGTTGATACTGGAAGCCGCGCACCGACGCCATCTCGATCATGTTGGCTTTCAATGTCGTATCGTCCGAGTTGATCACACCGGTGTTCGGATGGAAGGAGAAGTTATAGGGCAAGCAACAGCTCTTCGCCCAATTCAAAACGGATGTCGCATCGGGATAAGCGGCGTCATAGTTGGCAAGCAAGCCGACCGATACACCCGGCAATTCTTGGCGGAGCATCGCTGCCTGTCCTGCACTGAAAGCGATGCTGACAACATGGTGCTCCATACCCATCTCTTTGATGTCTTTGGCAACCAAGGGGATCAGCTTCGAATCCCAGTTTTTCAGCTCCACAATACCAACAATATCCGTGGTGCTGAGGAACGAAAGGAATTGTTTGAGCGTCGGAATCTTTTCGCTGTAGCCGCTCATGCAATCAACATTGTAGGTCATGAGCTCGGCATAGGTCGTGTTTTCAACGGTTTTCGTTGTATCCGCGCAATCGGTCAGCGTATGCAGCTTTTCGTCGTGATAAATGACTACGACACCGTCGCTGGTCTGACGCACGTCCATCTCGATGAGATCGGCGCCCGCGTCCGCCGCCGCATAGAATGCGGGCATGGTGTTCTGCGGAGCGACCGCGCTGTAACCACGGTGCGCGTACATATAGGGCTCGCGGATGACGATCGGTGTGCCGGTGTTAAAACCTTCCAGCACATAAATCACATCACCGTGACCGGTCGTCACCACACCGTTGACACCCTTATAAATATTGTCGTAGATTTCGCTGGCCGCCATGTCGTCGTCCATAACCCACACGTTCATCAGGCACTTTTGCATATAGGCTACATCTTCGCGGGACACATAATCCGCATCCACCAGAATGATCTTGCCTTGCGCCGTATTGGTATTGACGATCATGTTTCTCAGGTCGTCAGCGGTCGCCGCACTGGTAAGCTTCGTATACAGCACGCCGTACAGATTTTTCATCAATCCGCGCGCATAGGACAGCGTATCCACGTTGTCCGCCACCAAGAAGGCATCCTGCAACGCCACCTGCGCAGCAAAATTGCTCAGCGCATCGGCAGTGGCTTTGTCCTTAAGATAGAGAGCAGGAATCACTTTGCCGCCTGTCTTCGACAGCGCCGACGCCAGCGTGGTGATGACCGTCGCGCCGTCAGGCGTGGTGATATTCATATTCTCGTCCAGATGATAGATCGCCGCCGTCGGCAACTTGGTGCCGGTCAGCTTGGCGTAAACGTCGTTGTTCGTCACATGAAGCACCGCCGCCGGAGGAGCGGAAATATCCGTGGTCGGGATATAGGTGTTGTAAAGCGAGGGTTGCAGGCCCGCAACCGCCGCCGTTTCGGTGACCACCACGTTGTCAAAACGTACCTTCAGGTTCGAGGTCGTGAAACCGATCGAGCCTGCCGACAGATAGCTGTATTTAGGATTGTCGGTTTCCAGCGTGGTGTTGAATACCAACGAATCGTTAATATAGAACTTGATGGAGGCGCCCGCGCAAATCACCTTCAGGTGATAGGTCTGGTTGAGCGCGCAGTCAAACGGAGCCGGAGACAAGGCGATCTGATGATAGTCCGCCCCCGCTTTCCGAATGGAAAGCTCGTTGTTCGTGGTGCCCGTGCGCACGCGGGTCGTCACATAATAATAGGGTTGGATCGCACTGCCGCCGGAGCGGAAAACCATGCTCGAATAGCGGGTACTGCTGGACATCGCCTGGTCGGCTTCCAGAATCGTGTAATCCGCCTCGAAGATGTAATCGCCTTTGGATGCGAGTTCGGGACCGTTATAAAACACACGGGTCTGCGAATCCGTTCCTCTGCCGTTAATGACCAAGGCGCCGTCCTGCACCGAAATGCCGGTGTAGCCCGAATCACTGTTGATCGTCCAGTTCGCAGGCAAGGTGCCGTTGGAATACGCATTGAAATTCTCGCTGTAAAGCACGGCCGCCGCAGACGCCGTAAAAGAGAGTCCGCACACCGCCGTCATCGTAAGGATCAACGACAGAATTGACACCCACACAACGGCTTTTTTGGCTGTTCTTTTCAAAGCGATCGCCTCCCTGAATGGTATTTTGCGAAAGCGATTGTCCGATCACAGTAGAAAACCCCATAATCAGTCAATCATAACCATTCTTATCATATCGCATTCATAGTCAAAAGTCAACAGCCGATTTTAAAAGTTTTTAAAAGCTTTTGTGCATTATATCAAAAGAAATCCGTTCATTTTTTTAAATAATCACAAAGTTCCGCTTTTTTAAGGCAAAAAAAGCTGCCCGAAGGCAGCTTTTGGCATTGTTTGATTCAGATATCATCCGCCATGGCAGGCAAGGAATCAAGCATTTCGCGCGCCGCTTTCAACGACGCGTCGGTGATCTGTCCGCCGACGATGCGTGCCAGCTCCGCCACACGGGCTTCTCCCTCTACTGCACGAACACTCGTGAATGTGCGATCCTCCTGTGTGGTTTTTTCGATCAGCAGTTGATGATGCGCACACGCGGCAATCTGTGCAAGGTGTGTCACGCACAGCACCTGTTTGTTGCCGTGCGATGCGATATGCCGCAGTTTGTAGCCGACCTTGGAGGCGGCACGACCGCTGATACCCGTATCGATCTCATCAAAAATCAACGTCGGGATATCATCCGCCGATGCCAGCACGGATTTAAGCGCCAGCATGATGCGGGACAGCTCGCCTCCCGAAGCGATCTTCGCGATGGAACGCGGCGGTTCGCCGGGATTGGCAGACATCAGAAACTCCACCCGATCGGCACCGCTCGCCGTCATGGCGGTCGGCTCGATGGAGACCTCCAGCGTAACACGCGGCATATCGAGGAACGCCAGTTCTTCGGCAACGTCCTTGGAAAACGCCACAGCCGCCTTGCGACGCGCCTGCGTCAACGTTGCCGCGCGCGCTACCAGTTCTTCTTTCACCGCTTCCAGCTGCGCGGCTTTTTCGGCAATTTCTTCCGCTGCCGAATCTATGCTGTCGAGTGCGGCACGCGCCTGTTCGCCGAAGGCGATGACCGCCTGCGTCGATCCGCCGTACTTCTCGCACAAACGGTTGATGAGCTCCAGACGGTCCTCGATGCGATCAAGCTCCGCAGGATCACAGGCGGTATCCTCACAAAGCGCGGCGGCGGTTTGGGCAATATCCTGCAGTTCAGGCAACACCGTCAGCAGGCGGGATGACAAATCCCCCGCCTCGGGCATCAACCGTCCCGCTTCTTTGAAGGTAGCGGCGGTCTGTTCGAGTGCCGAAACCACACCGTCCGTCTCCTCGTCTCCCGTCAGCACCCGATCCGCCATTTCCAGCAGGCGGCGCAACTTATCCGCGTGGCGAAGCACGTCACGACGGGCGATAAGCGCCTGCTCCTCCCCCGCTTCCAGTGCCGCTTCTTCGATTTCCGTTGCTTGAAACGAGAGGATGTCGCGCCGCTGAAGATTGTCAGCTTCGTTGGCGCGAAGAGATTTCAGGCGACGATATACATCGCAATAGGTCTGATAGGTTTCCCGATACGCCCGACGGACGTCATCCAGCCCGCCGAGGCGATCCAGATAATCGATATGATTGTCAACCGACAACAACGATTGGTTCTCGTGCTGTCCGTGAATATTCACAAGCAAACGACCGATGCGGCGCATCACCTGCGCAGTGCAGGGCTGGGAACCGATAAAGCACAAGCTTTTATTCTCCGCCGAAATACGACGGCGCAGAATCAACGTGCCATCCTCCTCGGGCGCATAACCGAGCTCCTGCAACGCATCCGTCACCGATGCAGTCAAGTGGTCAAAAACAGCGGTAATCGTCGCGAAAGGACAGCCGCTTCGCACGGAATCGCGGCTGGCGCGCTCACCGAGCACCGCCGACAACGCGTCGATCAGAATGGATTTGCCTGCGCCCGTTTCACCCGTAAGCACGGTCAGACCGTCCGCCAGTACCACTTCGGCATGGTCAATGACCGCCACATGATCAATATACAATTGTGTCAGCATGACCATCCCTCCTTTGTCAGTCTACGTTTATATACATCATTATAAGAATTATAAGAAAATGCGCGATATTACATCTGCGCCAGTTCGCGGAGTGTTTGCGCCAGGCGCACCGCATCCGCTTCGGAGCGGACCACGAACAGGATCGTATCATCGCCCGCAAGCGATCCGACAATGGCAGGCAGATTCATGGAATCCGCCGCGGCGCACACGGCGCCTGCCGTGCCGCTCAGGCATTGCACCACGACCATGTTGCCCGCATAGTCCACTTTGCGCACGGCATCGTGAAACAGACGGTGGAGTTTGGTGGAGTGCAGTTCTGCCGAGGGTGCTTTGACGGTTGTGTAGACATACCGACCGTCGGCACCGAGCGTTTTGACAAGCCGCAACTCCTTGATATCACGCGATACCGTCGCCTGCGTGACTGCAAAGCCGGCATCCCGCAATGCTCCTGTCAATTCTTCCTGTGTTTCAATGGCCTGCGACTGCACAATATGCAGTAACGCTTCCTGTCGTTTGGATTTCATTCTGCGGTTTCCTCCTCGCCTGTTTACCGACGATCGATCAGTTTTTGCGTCAGAATATCGTAAAACGCATCCTCTTCCTTAAGCGAAATCAGCTGTACCATCTCCGCATGGCGGCTCACCGTCACACGGTCCCCTTCTGTCAGCGGTACCGCCTGCTCCGCATCCACCGTCAGATACGCTTCCGAAGACGCCTGGATCGTCAGGGTGGTTTTATCGGAGAACAAAAACGGGCGGGTGTGCATCGCGTGAGGACAGATCGGAGTCAGCAACAAGCATTCCAACGACGGATCCACAATCGGTCCGCCCGCCGACAGCGAATACGCCGTCGAGCCCGTGGGGGTTGCCACAATCACGCCGTCGGCGCGATAGGTCGTGACGGGATTGCCGTCGCTGAACACCTCCAGATGTACCAGACGCGACAGATTGCCGTGAGACACGACCGCTTCGTTGAGTGCCATAAACCGCCGTGTTTCACAACGATTGTCCAGCGTAACCTCCAGCATCATACGTGGTTCGATTTTATATTGTCCGTTCAGCAGACGCGGCAGGCGATCCAGCTGATGCAGTTCCAGCCCTGCCATAAAGCCAACGGTGCCGCCGTTGACGCCGAGCACCGGTACCGACACCGCCGCCGCGGCTTTCGCCACGTGCATGATCGTGCCGTCGCCGCCGAGCACCACCGCGACATCCGCTTGCGCGAGCGCGCAGGTGTCCTCCTCGGACAGCGCGCCGTCCTGCCAGACCAGCGGGATCAGCCCGACCTGAAGTGCCTTAAGTGCCGCTTCCAACACGGGCGCCGCTTGCGCCGAACTACCCGCAGACGGATTGACGATATACGCAATATTCAAGACCGATCCCTCCTTTTTCAGGGCGATAATGCCGCGAACGCGTCCGACACCAACGCAGGCACATGCACCGCACAAGGTGTACCGCCGCGCGACAACACCGCGATATATTCTATGTTGCCCTCGCCGCCGCGGATCGGCGACCAGGAGATATACGAGCAAACAAATCCCGCCTCCTGCCAGAAGACAAGAAGCTGTTGCAGCACACGGACATGATCCTTGGCGGATTTTACGACGCCGTGCTTGGACAGCGCGGCGCGTCCCGCCTCAAACTGCGGTTTGATCAGGCAGACCGCCGTTCCCTGTGCCGACAGAAGCGGCGTCACCGCCGACCAGATCTGCGTCAGGGAAATAAACGAAACATCCACCGTACACACGTCGATCTCCCCGTCGGCGATATGCTCGGACACGGCGTCACGCCGACGGATATCCATGCCTTCCAAGCAAACCACACGTGCATCCTCACGCAACCGCGCGACAAGCTGGTCATGACCGACGTCCACCGCAAACACCTTCCCTGCCCCGTTCTGAAGCAGGCAATCGGTAAAACCGCCCGTGGATGCGCCGATATCAGCACAAATACATTGCGCCACGGACAAACCGGTTTCTTCCAGTACCTTTTGCAACTTTTCGCCGCCGCGACCGACAAAGCGTTCCGTCACGGCACATGCGATCGCGTCCGTCGCCGTCACCATAGCAGACGGTTTTTTCACCGTCACACCGTTGACTGTGACCGCGCCCTCGGCAATCCAAGCCTTCGCCTTATCACGACCGCCGGCCAGTCCTGCCGCCACCATCGCCGCATCCAGCCGCATTGCCTCACTCATGGAGTTCCGCCTCCTCGACATCCTCCGCGGGTGCGGCATCCGTCTCCTCTTCGTCAGAGGATTCCGCCTCCTCGGCGACCTCTTCGACGGTCTCCCCGGTCGGCGCTGCTGCCGGATCGGCTTGTGCCGTTTCCTCGACGGCATCTTCCGCGGGAGCATCCATATCCGCCTGTTCCGTTACGGACGCGGCATCAAATTCATTGATATACGGCTCATGCACCTGTTCTCTGACCGCCGCCATGATCCCTTCGGCATCCAGTCCCACCAGATGCAACCCCTGCTCCACAGTGCAGGCAGGGACAAAGCGGTCGATCGCGTAAATTTCGTACGTACGCGCAAAATTGTTTTCCGACAACAGCTCGCCGAACAACTCGCCGACACCGCCGTGACGACTGCCCTCTTCAAAGAACAGTACACGGAAATAGGTCAAGGCAATGCGCACACACGCCGGGTCGATCGGCTTGATGCGGTTGAGCTTCAGAACCGACACAAAGCATCCGTTTTTCGCCAGCTCGTTGGCGGCGGTCATCACCTGTCCGAACAATCGTCCGTAGGTAACCAGCAGGATCTCCGAGCGGCGCGAGCGATACCACGTATACGGCTTGAATTCGGGTTTATATCCCGCGGGAATCATCATTTCGCCGCCCTTGGGATAGCGCACCGCCGCAATGCCGTCGACATCGTAGATTGCCTGGCGCAGATGCATCTTCAGTTCACGGAAACAACACGGCGCATACACCGTGGCGCGCGGAATGGCGTTAAGCATCGGGACATCGAAGATGCCCTGATGCGTCTCGCCGTCATCCGGCACGATACCCGCGCGGTCAATCGCGAGCACCACATGGGTGTTCAGAATAGACGCATCGTTGAGAAGCTGATCAAAGCTCCGCTGAAGGAACGTGGAATACACCGCAAACACCGGTATCATCCCGTTTTTCGCGAGTCCCGACGCAAACGTGACAGCGTGCTCCTCGGCGATGCCGACATCAAAGCACCGCTTGGGGTATTGCCTGGAAATGTCGGTCAACCCCGTGCCGTCGGTCATCGCCGCCGTGATGAAGCACAGGCGATCGTCCTCCTGCATCAGGCGAAGCGATTGTTCGCCGAACACCTTGGAGAACGTCTTGTCGCCGCCACCAAGGGGCTTACCTGTTTCGACATCGAATTTGCCGATGCCGTGATAAATATCGGGATTCTTTTCCGCAAAGGAATACCCTTTGCCCTTGACCGTATCGACATGAAGCAACACCGGCGCCGCAATATCCTTGGCGGCTTCAAACGCCGCCGTCAGATCGCGGATATTGTGTCCGTCGACCGGTCCGAGATAGTAGTAGCCCATATCCTCAAACATACTGCTCGAACGATAGAGCTTGTCCTTGAGAATCATTTTGATGCCGTACAGCACACGGAACATCGCTTTACCGATCAACGGTACGCGGCGAAGTCCGTTTCCAAAGCTCTTTTTAAACCGCACATACTTCGGGCGGGACCGCATACGCGACAGATGACGCGCTACAAAGCCCACATTATTATTGATCGACATGCGGTTGTCATTCATAATGATGATCAGGCGATCGTGACTGCGTCCGGCGTTTGACAACCCCTCATAGAACAGGCCGCCCGTCATGGCGCCGTCACCGACCACCGCCAGCACGTATCCGTCGTCTCCAAGCAAGGATTTTGCCTTTGCAAGACCGTTTGCCGCTGACACTGCCGTACTGCTGTGACCCGTGACGAACACGTCGTAAGGCGATTCCTTCGGGGACGGAAAGCCGGACATGCCGCCCTCCTGCCGCAACGTGGAAAACGCGTCCGCGCGTCCCGTCAGCAGCTTATGTGTATAGCACTGATGGCCGACGTCGAACACGATCTGATCCTTGGGCAGATCGAACACCCGATGCATCGCCAGTGTCAGCTCCACCGTTCCCAGATTGGACGACAGATGGCCACCGTTACTCGCCACCGTTTCGATCAGCGTCTGACGGATTTCCGCCGCCAGCTCATGCAGTTGTTCATCGGACAATCCCTTGACATCGGCAGGTGCCTTGATGGATTGCAAATATTTTGTTGTTACATCCATAGTACACAACATCCTTTTTTGTGCAATTCAAGCGCCGCAGGCAATCAGACCAGGCACACCACCATCGCGATGATAATACCCAGCAGAACGCCCACCAGCACTTCCAGCGGTTTGTGACCGAGGTATTCCTTCAGGTCTTTCTGGACATCGGGCTTTCCGTCGCCGTCAATATCCTTGCCGCCGCTCATAAGGGACTTCATGTATTTGTTCAACAGACGCGCATGCAAGCCCGCTTGCCAGCGCACGCCCATCGCATCATACAAGGTAATAAACGTAAAGACCACCGCCAACGCAAACACGGCGGAATTCGCCCCTTCCATCATCGCGATGGACACCGTCAGCGACGTGACCATGCAGGAATGGGAGCTGGGCATACCGCCCGCACCGTTAAGACGCTCGGGATCGAATTTTTTGGTCTTGATAATGGATATAATCACCTTTGCCGTCTGTGCCACAAACCAGCCGAGCAGGGCCGCAAGCAACACCCGATTCTGAAGTAATTCCGCCATGAAAGGATTCCTCCGCTTCTTTAATGATCTCTGGACAGCATCTGTCGGGTCATCGCCCGCAAATCCTCCGCGCGCTCACCGAATACCTCCAGGGCATCCAGCGCATGCTGTGTATGCTGTTGTGCGCGGCGACGCGCCTCTTCCAGTCCCAGCAAGGATACATACGTCACTTTTTCGTTATCGGCATCCGCGCCCGTCGGCTTACCGAGCCGTTGTTCGGACGCCGTGACATCCAGAATGTCGTCCACGATCTGGAACGCCCTGCCGAGTTCGGCACCGTACATGGCCGCCGCTTCGCGAAGTGCCGGCGATGCGCCGCCCAGAATCGCGCCCATTTCGCAGGACGCTTTGATCAGCGCACCCGTTTTGCCTTTTTGCAGTTCCTGCAACGTTTCCAGATCAATCGTTTTGCCTTCGCTTTCCAGATCGATCGTCTGACCGCCGACCATACCGCCGATGCCCGCCGCCGTCGCCAGACAGTGCACCGCTTGTACGGCGGCCGTCGCGCCGACGGCTTCCACAGCCGATTCGGACAGCGCGTGTTCAAACGCATACGTCAGCAAGCCGTCGCCTGCCAGCAACGCCATATCCTCGCCGTACACCGCAAAGGTGGACGGACGACCGCGACGAAGCAGGCTGTTATCCATACAGGGCAGATCGTCATGTACCAGCGAATAGCAATGGATCATCTCCATCGCACACGCAAAAGGCACCGCCTGTTTTGCCGTACCGCCGCACAACTCGGCAAACGTCAGCACCAGCACGGGGCGCAGGCGCTTGCCGCCCGCGGCGCAGGCGTACGCCATCGCCTTGGCAACTGTCTGTTGCAAGGTATCTATCGGCGGCATAGACGCCGTCAGCGCTTCCTCCACCATCGCGGCATAAGAGCGCATGGTTTCCGAATACAGGCTCATAAGGCTCACATTCCTTTCGCAAATTCAACCCGGAATCTATTTATTCACTGAGCGCCTCGCCCATGGATTGTTCCGTATCATCGGGCACGGTCAGTTCTTCGCCGCTGCCGCTTTCGGCGGCGGTGAGTTTGACGATCTTTTGCTCGGCCGCCTGAAGCGCCTTCCGACAAAACGCCGTCAGCTTGGCACCTTCTTCAAACAGGCGCATCGATTCATCCAACGTACAGCGACCGCCTTCCAGCGTCGCCACAATCTGCTCCAGACGAGCCATTGCCTGTTCAAACGTCATTTGAGAAGCCATACGTTCTTCCTCCGTTTTCATTGACCTTCTTCCACGGTGCAGGCGATCTCACCGTCGCTCACGCGAAGGCGCACCCGATCTCCCGCCGCCACATCCTTCACCGATGCAACCACCTGTTCCCCTTTGTAGGGAATCGCATAGCCGCGCCCGAGCACCTTCAAGGGGCTGAGCGCATCCAGCTTTGCGGCGTTGGCGGCGAGGCGTTGCCCCGCACGATGGCATTCACGGCTTTGTGCCGCTGACAATGCCTGCACCATATAATCCAGACGCATCTGTCGTTCTTCTACATAAAAAAGCGGTGAGCTGAGGCATCGTTTTTCCGCCATGCCCTGCAAACGATGTCGCTCGGCATCCAACCGCCGAAGCAACCATTGCTCACGGCGATCCTGCATTCTTGCCAGATGTTGCAGAACAGCGGTGGTTTCGGGCACCGCCAACTCCGCCGCCGCCGAAGGCGTGGGAGCGCGCAGATCCGCGACAAAATCGCAGATCGTGAAATCCGTTTCATGCCCGACCGCCGAAATCACGGGAATGCGCGAAGCATACACCGCACGCGCCACCCGTTCATCGTTAAACGCCCACAGTTCCTCAAGTGAACCGCCGCCGCGTCCGACGATCAGGACATCCACGTCGTCGAGCGCGTTCATGCGTTCAATCGCATCCACAATCTGCGGCGGTGCACCTTCACCCTGCACAAGCACAGGCGCAAACAGCACCTTCGCCATCGGATAGCGACGCCCGAGAACATTCAGAATATCTCTCACCGCCGCACCCGTCGGGGACGTGACCACACCGACCGTGCGTGGATAGGGTTTCAGAGGACGCTTGTGCGCCTCATCGAACAGCCCTTCCGCCGCCAGTTTCTTTTTCAACTGCTCAAACGCAATCTGCAGAGCGCCGACACCGTCGGGTTGCATGGCATCAATATACAATTGATAGGAGCCATCCTTTTCATAGAGCGACACCCGCGCTTTGACGATGACCTTCATGCCATTTTCGGGTGTGAAGGTCAGCTTGGACGCCGCGCCGCGGAACATCACAGCCCGCACAAGCGCATTTTCGTCCTTGAGTGACATGTACAGATGACCCGATTTATAATGATTGGTAAAGTTGCTGATTTCGCCGCCGATATAGACCGCCGCAATGTTGCGGTCGCCTTCCAGAAGCGATTTCACATACCGATTCAGTTGTGAAATGGAAATAACTTTCATTGTTTTTTTCACCACATAAGCTGTTCGTGTCGGATGGCTGTGAGTAACGCGATACCTGCCGCATTATCCGCCGAAAACCGCGGGAGGGCAAAATGACCGCCGAAACGATCCGCCATGGTTTGCCGGATCATCTGGTTTGACATGACACCGCCGGCGCAAACAAGCGGTATTTCGCCGTACAGCGTCAGGACCTTTTCCATCATCGCGACCAGCGCCGCCTGCACGCTTTGTAAACAAAACTTCGCGACGTCCTCTTTGGGAGCGCCCTGTTTCCACATGGTTTCGCATTGATTCTGCACACCCGACAGATGGCAGTTTTCGCCGTCCATCGAGGCGCGCGGTTTGAAATGTCCGGTCGCCTGTTTGGCGAATTCTTCCAGCCCGGGACCCGCCGGGAACGGCACGCCAAGCATAGCACCGACACGATCGATCAGCTGACCGGCTTTAAGATCGAGCGACTGTGCCACCACGCGGCACCGCAACACGACATCTTTGTCCGGCTCCACGCGCAACAAATCGGTGGTGCCGCCCGACACGTGAAACGCCAGGAACGGTCGTTCCATCAAAGCCACCTGCTTGGAGCCGTATAATGCCGCAGCCACGTGTCCCTGCTGATGCGTAAAGGTGTAAACGGGAACGCCGCAACACGCGGCGATCTGACGCGCCGCGCTGACACCCGCCAGAAAACAGGGCATATATGATCCGGCGACCTGCCGCGGGCGATCCGACGCACCGACGCAGTCAAAGCAGCAACACGCATTCGCCCGAAGCGTTTCAAAAAGTTCAGGCAACTGGCACACATGATGAAACAGCGCGTCGCTTTGGCGAAGGCCCAGTTTGCCTTCCGCCACAGGAAGCGGCTTCTGTTCCAGGTTCATGCAGTCGCCGTCCCGATCATACCGCGCCACCGAGGTCGTGTAATTGCTGGTATCGATTCCTAATGCTTTCACGTCGACTCCACCTCGGATATTTCGTCGGCATCGCCGATTTTTCGCGCCACAGACCCTAAAATACCGTTGACGAAGGACGCTTCGTCCTCCTCACCGTATTTTTTCGCCAGTTCCACAGCTTCGTTGATCGCCACGCTGACGGGACTTTCGTCCACAAACTGCATTTCGTACAGTGCCAGACGCAGGATCGACAGCGACACCTTGGACAAACGCGTCTTACTCCAGCGGTGCGCATGCTCTTCAATCAGGTGATCCGATTGCACCATGCATTCGTCCGCACCCTTGGCAAGCTGCAGTGCAAACTCATCGGGTTCGATATCACGCGCTTCCACCGCACGGTCGATGATATCCTGCATATCGGATTCGTCAAAGCAACGTTCAAACAACAGCAAGAACGCCAGCTCTCTGGATTTACGTCGTGCCATAACGGATTTCCGTCCTTTCTTTTCAAAAGCCGATACGGCTTTGTATCGTTACTGATAGAACAAAGAAAACCCTCCACTATGCGGAGGGTTTTCGCCTCACTGTGTTTCCGTCCACAAACACCGCGCGGAAGGAGAACAATCAGTCATCCGTTTCTTCGGTTGTTTGAGGTTCTTGGGCGACACCGACCACATGGACGTTCACCTTGGTGACGGGGCTGCCCGTCATGGATTGTACAGCGGATTTGACCGATTTCTGCACTTCCTCCGCCAGCGTCGGAATGTGCGCGGTCAGGGTCGTCAGGATGTACATATCCAACACGGTTTCGTTCGGGTTGCTGATCACACCGACCGAGCGCGCCGCGCCGGTCGCCATCACACCGCGGACATTGATGGGGCGTTGGGCGAGTGCCGCCACGCCTTCCACTTCCAACGCCGCGTTCCCCGCGATCGTCGCGATCACTTCTTCGGAAATAATACAGCTGCCATCGGTCGGCAAATTGGTTTTATCACTCATCTTGGAGCGCCCCCTTATAGATTTATAACTGCTATTAGTATACCACCGATTCGCCCGTAACGCAACCGCTTTTTCAAAAATTCATAAAATCTTACAAAATTCAAGGACCGCCGTCCGTTCAGGGCACCGCCAGAATATTGATGTTCGCGGCAGGTACTGCCGTTTGCGCCATCACGATCTGCGCGATCTGCAGGGTTTGCGCCTCGGTGAGCTCCGTCGCACGGACCACCACATGACAGCGATCCTGCTCGATGAACACCACGCTGTCGCTGTATCCCTTTGCCTTGATCAGGCTTTCCACCGCATTCTCCTGATCCATCGCCGCCGCAACCGCCGCCGCTGTTTCCATCATCGTACGTTTGGTGGCGTCGTCGAGCTTGACATCTGCCAGCGTTTCCTGCACGAGTGCCAGCGCCTCCTCCCGCGTCGCCTCCCGATCCGCGCGAACTTCGGTGAAATAATCGGTTGCCGCCGTGGTGTTGCTGACAAACTGCGACTCCCCGAGCGCTTTGGTGGTGTTTGTGGTTTCGGATTCCTGCACCGTCGTGTCACTGCCTGCCGTAAGCGGCGTATGCTCGGCGACATGATAATTCAGATAGACTGCCGCGCCGAGGAGCAACACCATCACCGCGAGCACCGCTTGTTTCTTGCCGAATCGTTTTGCTTTCATTGACCCATCTCTCCTTTGCTTGCATACGGGATCACACAGACCCGTTTGTCGGTAATGTTCAGTGCCGTTTTGATCGCCAGCGTCACCCTCTTCGTCACATCCTCGTATTCTGCTCCTTCGCACGCCACCACCACGCCGCGTACGGTGGGCTGAATTTCGGTCACAAGCAAGCCTTGCTTGCCGTCCTGCGCGTCCACCGTCACCACCGTTTTACGGCTGTCATCCCGCGAAGAAATATCCCCGCTGTCGCTTTGTGAGTGATCGGAATTGACGGTTTCCTCGTTGGCGTACACATATTCCACGGTATTTTCCAACGTCACCATCACATGCGCTTTTCCCGCGCCTTGTACCGCCGTCACCAGCTCTTCCAGGCGTGTTTCCAGCGCCTGGGTATACAACGCGCCGTCGTCCTCGGCGGGCGCGGGAGCGGACGGCGTATGCCATACCGCAGACAGCGCGATCAGCGCCATCCCGATCACGCCCGCCGCCACAACAAGGCGTATGGTCTTTTCCCCTGCGAAGCGCGCAGTGACAGCTTCCCACCACCGCCGAATATCAGCCATAATACACCTCCGTCGGAATCCCCCATGCCATCGACAGCTTCTGCACCGTCATCGGATCGATCGGGGCGTCCTGTTTATCAAATACCAGCTCTGCTTTATTAATGTATATGCGCTGTTCCTGCGTTCTATCCCGTCGGACGCGAACCCGTTTTAAGGTCATATCCGTGTCCGCCAACCGTTCCGTCGCATCACGATACAGCGCTTCCTCAATCACGGAAATCGCCTGCGAGGCGGCGGTATCGCTCAATGCCTGCGACACAGGTGTTTCTGTCGGCGAGACAACAAAGCCATCCGCAAGCGTATGCACGAGCGTTTGAATCGGTGACAGCAGGGAACACAACATCAACAGTGCCGTCAGCACACCGAACGCCCGTCTCACGCCGCCACCCGGAGAAAGCGTAGCAAGCAACGCGCATGCCATCCCCGCCGCCAGAAAGCTTCCTGCCCATTCGCGAAGCACCATCATCGTATCGTCCCTCCCGTCATAGTCATTACCGTCAGCGACACAACCATAAACAACGCACATGCCGACAGCACCCCGATCAACGTCTTTACCACGCCCTGCACCACCGCCAACACCGCCTCCAGATCGCCGAAGCCCAGCATGGCCGCGGCGGTTTTCACAGGAAACAGCATCCAGCTCCACATCACGCATTCCATCCACGTGGGCAACAGAATCATCACGATCGCCAGCACACCGAACCCACCGACCGTCCCGCGCAGTGCAGACAAGCACCCGCGCACGGTGTACAGTGCTTCGGACAGTGATCCGCCGACCACCGGCACAAAACCCGCCACCGAAAAGCGCATGAGTCGCCCGCCGACGGAATCCGCCGTGGCCGCGACCATGCCCTGAAACGACAGCACCGCCACAAAAACCGTCATGGACAGACCGATCAGAAACAGCGCCGCTTTGTTCATACCGCCCGCCACCTCCCGCAGGCGATGTTCGGGATTGAGCGCCCCCGCCATGCCGAGCGCCAGAGAAATATATAACAGCGGCAAAATCACGCGACCGACCGCCACGCCGATCGTTTGCGCCGCCGTCAGCATCCACGTCTGGTAAGACACCGCCGCCGCGGTTTGTCCCTGCGCCGCCAGTACGCCGGCATAGACCGGTGCAAAGCTGAGCGAAAAGACCGAGGCGCTGTCCGCCGCCTCCTGTGTACGTGCCATCGTCTGCCACAGCGGCACCAGCATCGGGCACATCACCGCCAGCATCCCGACGGTGCGCATGGTCACGGAATGCAGGGCGTTGTTGGTCGACAGGGCGCTGTACACCCCGAGCATCACCACACCGCCGAACATCCCCAGCGACGCCCGCCACGGTGCACGGCTTTGTTCACTCATTACATCCGACAGTGCCGACCAGACCGTTTGAGCATCCATGCTACACAAGGCTTCCCATGAAAAGGCATCGATCCCGAGTTTTTCCATCAGCCGCGCCGTTTCCTCGGGAAGCTGATCGTACAACTCTTCAAAACCGCTCGCTTCCCATTGCTCCGCCATATACGCCTCCTCGTCCCCTTGCGCAACCGCAACCGTCGCCAACAACGCCGACAACAACAGACAAAGCATCAGAACGCAAGCAGTCTTTCCCCATCGCGTCACGGCATCACCGCCTGTCCGCGGATGATACCATCCAGCAATGTCACCGCATGCTCAATCAGCGGCAGACCGCACAACAGTAACAATACTTTCCCGCCGAATTCCACCTTACCCGCCAGCGCGGACTCGCCCGCATCGCGGCATATGTCTGCGGCGGCTTGCGAGAGAATGCCGATGCCGAAGGCTTTCAGCAGCACCGTGCTGTATGCCGATCCGAGGGCGCTTGTCCGCAATAACCGCTCCACCAGCGTCAACAGCGGCTGTGCGCTGTCAAGCACCAGCGCGAACAACAACGCTCCCACACAGACCGTCAGGGCGGTTGCCATGGCCGCCATAGACGGACGAAGTACCAGCGCCGCGACCGCCGCCGTCAGCGCCACTCCTGCCAAAATCCATACCGTCATCGTCTCACAACCCAAACACCGACTTGACGGTGTCAAACAGCGTGCTGATTTCGGTGACCACCATCGTCAGCACCACGATCAGTCCTGCAAGCGTCGTCAACATCGCCTGCTCCTCCCGTCCCGAACGGATGAGCACCTGATTGAGCACCGCCACAATGATACCGATCGCGGCAATCTTGAAAATCAGATCCACGTCCATGCTTCTATGACCTCCTTACCACAACAAAAAGCCCACGCAAAGCCCCGCACAAATACCGGTGGTTGTGTACGCTTTGGCGCGCTCGGTGTATCGCTCATCCGCGCGCATCACTTCCTCCTGCGCCTGTTGCAAGTGCCAGGCAATATGATGAAGCTGTCCTTCCAGATCGGTGGTGCCGAGTCCCGAAAAGAAGCTCCCCGCAAAATCCTTTTCCTCAGGACAGACCGCATGCGGACAGTGAAGGTCAGCGGTGCCGTCAAACTCCGCCAACCACGGGAGCGCTGTCAGCCCTTCCCGATCCACCGTGCCGAGCAACGCCTGAAGCGGCATTGCCGAATAGCGCAAATCCCGATACAGGCGTTGAAGCAACGTCACCCACGCCGACCACAAGCGATGGGTCCGACGCAGACGAAGCGCCGCCGCAATCCCCGCCGCGGCGCAGGCGAACACCAGACATCCGATCCCGACGATTTTCAAGAAAATCCTCCACCTTCCATATCCGTGTTTCTGTATACGGCATACGGCGCGGCGGCAAAAACGCAATACTGTCCACCGCTCGCCGCGCCAGCCACGCTGTCAGCAACGGATGATACCGCGCCTCCTCCTCGCCGCCGATATGCGCCGAGCAAAGAAGCGGTACGCCGCAGTGAACGCTGTGTTCCACGGCGCGCCATTCCTCTTCGTCGCCGAGCTCATCGACCACGATCAGATCGGGTGACAGACTGCGCACCGCCTGCAATATGCCGACCGCCTTCGGACATCCGCGCAACACATCGCACCGCGACAACTCCCGCGCTGACAGCTCGGCGCGTTCATCCACCACCGCCACGCGATATCGCCGCGACAGTTGTACCGCGGCATCGCAAAGAAGCGTCGTTTTGCCGACAGCGGGCGCACCGCACACCAGCATCCCGTAAAGATGCCCGTCTGCCGCCTCGAGAAACGGTAACAGCGGGCTTGCCGCATGCGCGACTGTGCGCGGAAGACGTATACACAGCGAAGTGATGTGCCGATAGGTATATATGTGTCCGTCGCGCATCACCGCGGTGCCTGCGACTCCGACGCGTATCCCTTCGCGGGTGGTGATAAACCCTTGACGCAGTTCGTGCTCGTGGGTATGCACCGCCTGTGAACAACAGCGCACAAAGCAATCCTCCACCGCACGGGTATCCGTCACCACAGGCAGTATCCGCTCACCGTCAGGCAAGGAGAGACGCACCGGTTCGTTTGCCCGCAGGCGCAGTTCCTGCGCGGATTGCCGCCACACAGGCGACACCCGTTCCAGAGCATCACACACCGCCGGCGGCAGATACGCCTGCAAGCTCGTCCACACATCCATCCTGCTCACCTCGTTTCCATGCTACATCCTATGAGACAAGCCGTCAGAATAGACCATATGGTATTTTTCGCCAATGACAAACGAAAAAATATTTAAAATTTTTGCGTTTTACTACTTTACTTTGCTAATGTAATCATATATAATAAGGGGCAGTGTCGTCCGAAACGACGACAAATTGATTCAAAAGGAGATCGATCATTATGAAAAAGATTCTGGCACTGGTTGCCTGCCTCGCGCTGATGTTCAGCTTTGCGGCTTGCGGCAACGACACGCAAATCATTGTGGCGGAAAAGGGTTCCGCGGGCGAAACCGTCGCCACCACCGAAGCGGCGTTCGCCGACTTCACCTACACCGCCGTTGACACGCAGGCGAAAGCGCTCATGGAAGTGCAGTCCGGCACGGCGGACGCCGCTGTGGTTGACTACGTCATGTCCATCGGCTCCATCGGCGAAGGCACCGACTATGCGGACCTTGTGGTGGAAGGCGACGGCTTCTCTGAAGAAGAATACGGCATCGCGTTCCGCAAGGGCTCCGATCTGACCGCGAAGGTCAACGAAATCATCCGCGAACTGAAGGCGGACGGTACTCTTACTCAGATTGCTTCCACCTACAAGCTGCAGGACATCCTGTTGGGCGATGCCCAGAGCGATGCGTTCGCGCAGGCGGAAACCGATTCCGACTATCAATACGTGACCGAGAAGGGCTCGCTGATCATCGGTATCACCTACTTTGCTCCCATGAACTACGAAGATGAGAACGGCGAACTGATCGGCTTTGAGACTGAGTTTGCGAAGGCTGTCTGCGAGAAGCTGGGCGTTGAACCTGTCTTCCAGGAAATCAGCTGGAACGCGAAGGAAACCGAGCTCGCCGCAAAGAACATCGACTGCATCTGGAACGGCATGACCATCACTCCCGAGCGTGTGGAGAACATGAGCATTTCCATCCCCTACATGCAGAACAAGCAAGTGAAGGTTGTCAAGAAATAATTCATTGTTAGTAAGAGGTACTCGCCATGTCGCCTTTTTTGGAAACCACGCTGTCCCTTGCTGAGGGCTTCGGCGAAAACTGCATCCTGTTTCTGGGAACGTTGATTTTCGCCCTGCCGCTCGGACTGTTGATCAGCTTTTGTTCCATGTCCAAATTCAAACCGCTCAGCGCCCTGACCAAGGTGTTTGTCTGGTGCATCCGCGGCACACCGCTGATGTTGCAGATTTTCATCGTGTTCTATGTACCCGGTCTGATTTTTGATATTCCGATGCGCAACCGTATGCTCGCGGCGCTCATTGCGTTCGTGATCAACTATGCGTGCTATTTCTCGGAAATCTATCGCGGCGGTATTGAAAGCATTCCGAAGGGACAGTACGAAGCGGGACAGGTGCTGGGACTGACCAAAAAGCAGATCTTCACAAAGATCATTCTGCTGCAGGTGATCAAGCGCATCGTCCCTCCGATGTCCAACGAAATCATTACCCTTGTCAAGGATACGTCGCTCGCACGCGTGATCGCGGTAGCGGAAATCCTGATGGTTGCCGAGCGGTATTCCGCCAACGGCATCATCTGGCCGCTCTTTTACACCGCCGTCTTCTTCCTGTTGTTCTGCGGCGTCCTGACACTGCTGTTCGGGTATATCGAGAAAAAGCTGAATTACTTTCAGTAAGGAGGGATCGGTATGGCATTTTTAGAAGTCAAAAACTTAAAAAAGAGCTTTGGAAAAACCGAGATCCTCAAATCCATCGATTTTTCATTGGAAAAGGGCGAGGTACTGTCCATTCTCGGCTCATCGGGCAGTGGTAAAACCACCCTGCTCCGTTGCCTGAATTTCCTGGAGTTTGCGGAATGCGGCACCATTGAGATCGGCGGCAACGTCATCTATGACGGCGAAACCAACCAACTGACCAGCGATGAAGACATCCGCAAAAAGCGATTGCATTTCGGTCTGGTATTCCAGCAGTTCAATCTGTTTCCGCAGTACACCGTGCTCGAAAACATCATGCTGGCGCCCACCCTCCTGAAGATGGGTACCGCCGAGGAAATTGAAACCAAGGCGCGTCAGCTCATCGAAAAGGTCGGACTGACCGAACGCACCGATTACTATCCCGCTCAACTGTCGGGCGGTCAACAGCAACGTGTCGCCATTGCGCGGGCGCTCGCTATGGACCCCGATATCCTGTGCTTCGACGAACCGACCTCGGCTCTCGATCCCGAACTGACGGGCGAAGTGCTCAAGGTCATCAAAAGTCTGAAGGATAAGGACTGCACCATGATCGTTGTTACCCACGAAATCGATTTTGCGCACGATGTGTCGGATAAAATTCTCTTCATGGATGACGGCTATATCGTGGAACAGGGCGACCCCGATCAAGTGCTGGTGCACTCGCAAAACGAGCGCGTCAAAGCGTTCTTGCATCGCATTCACGAAAACTGATGTCTTGCAGGTCGACCATCGTCTGACGGTCGACCTGCTCTTTTTTTGGAGGGACTGTTATGATCATCGACTTTCACACCCATATCTTCCCCGACCGCATCGCTCCCGTGACCATCCCCCATCTGGCAAAGGTCAGCGGGATCGACGCCTTCACCGACGGCACCGCCGCAGGGCTTCGTGCATCCATGAAGATTGCCGGCGTTGACCTGTCGGTCGTTCTGCCCGTCGTCACCAAGCCGTCGCAGTTTGATTCGATTCAGCGTTTTGCCTGCGAGATCAACCGCGAACAGGACGGTCTGCTGTCCTTCGGCGGCATCCATCCCGACTGCGACAACATCGAGGACAAGCTCGACGAGATTGTCTCACTCGGGCTCAAGGGCATCAAGCTCCACCCCGATTACCAGGGGGTGTTCATTGACGATGAGCGCTATCTGCGCATTTTGCAGGGAGCGATCGACCGCCACCTGCTGGTCAGCATTCATGCCGGTGTAGATATCGGGCTTCCCGATCCGGTACACTGTCCACCCGATCGCATGCGTAAGGTGCTCGACGCCCTCACGCTCGACCCATCCGATCCGCACATTATCCTGGCGCACACGGGCGGCTTTGACCAATGGGACGATGTGGAACGCCTGCTTGTCGGGCAACCGGTTCTGCTGGACGTGAGCTTCTCCTTGGGATACATCACCGACGAACAGCTGGTGCGCATTGTTCGCATGCACGGCACCGACCGCGTGCTGTTCGCGACCGATTCCCCCTGGGGCGGACAAGCTGAAACGCTCGCGCACTTCCGCCGTCTTCCCTTCACAGAGGAGGAGCAGGAGCGCGTACTCTATCGCAACGCCGCCGCCCTGCTGGGCATCGACATCTCTTGAAGCCTTCCCGCGCAAAAGCATTGACTTTTCCCTTTCTATATCTTATAATAAATGGATGTTGCCTTTTTTGACAAAAAGCAACATCCATTGGTTGTTTTGAAAGGATTTTGGATATATGGAAACTGCAATCAAAGAAAATAAAATGGGTGTTATGCCCGTACATCGTTTGCTCATCAGCATGGCACTGCCGATGATGGTCTCTATGTTGGTGCAAGCCCTCTACAACGTGGTGGACAGCTACTTTGTTGCCAAGCTCAACCAGGACGCTTTCACGGCAGTGTCCGTCTGTTTTCCGATTCAGAATCTGATGATTGCGGTCGGTGCGGGCACGGGTGTCGGCATTAACGCGTTGCTGTCGCGCAGCCTCGGCGAGAAAAACGTCGCCGAGGCGGGACGCGCCGCCACCAACGGTGTGTTTCTGATGTTTCTGAGCTTTGCGGCGTTTCTCATCTTCGGTCTCGTCGGCGTGCGCGCGTATCTGTCCACCCAGACCGATAATCCCGTCGTACTGGAATATGCCGTCCGCTATCTGTCGCTTTGCTGTATGCTGTCATTCGGCATCTTCGGTCAATTTGTGTTTGAACGCCTGTTGCAATCGACCGGCAAAACGTTGTATTCCATGATCACGCAGGCAACGGGCGCCATCATCAACATCATCCTCGACCCGATCTTCATCTTCGGTCTGTTCGGTGTTCCTCGCATGGAAGTGGCGGGAGCGGCAATCGCCACCGTGTTCGGTCAGATGGTAGCGATGGGCATGGCGATCCTGTTCAACCTGACCAAGAACAAGGAAGTGCCGCTCTCCTTCAAGGGCTTTCGTCCCAACCCGCGCACCATCGGTCGTATCTACGCGGTGGGTGTGCCGTCGATCATCATGGGCTCCATCGCTTCGGTGATGACCTATTTCCTTAACATGATCCTCAACACCCTCACCGAAGTGGGTGTGACGGTGTTCGGCGCCTATTTCAAATTGCAGAGCTTCATCTTCATGCCTGTATTCGGTTTGAACAACGGTATGGTTCCCATCGTCGCCTACAACCTCGGCGCCAGACGCCCTGACCGCATGATGAAAACCATCCGTCTGAGCATCGCATATGCCATGGGCATTATGCTGATCGGGCTGATGATCTTCCAGGTCTTCCCCGACAAACTCGCCGCGCTGTTCAGCCTGACCGCCGACACACTCCCCGTCGCCGTTCCCGCTCTGCGCACCATCAGCCTGAGCTTCCTGTTTGCAGGTTTCTGCATTATCATCACCTCGGTGTTCCAGGCGACTTCTCACGGTTTTCTGAGCCTGATCGTATCGGTGGCGCGTCAGCTGGTGGTGCTCGTCCCGGTGGCGTTTCTGCTGTCAAAAAGCGGCAACGTCGATCTGGTCTGGTGGGCATTCCCCATCGCCGAAATCATGTCGCTGGCACTGTGTATTATCTTCTTTATTCATCTGTATAAAACCGAGATCAAACCGCTCAAAAACGCGTAAAAAGGTGGGACACGTTTCCTATGGCTGAAGCTACACGAAAGCAAACCCTGCTCGCGTATGCACGCGATATCGGCAAATGGTTGTTGGTCGCCGCCATCACCGGTGCCATCGGCGGACCGGTCGGTGCGCTGTTTCATCACGCCATCGACTTTGCCAACAACCTGTTTCATGCCAACACTTGGCTGATCTGGTTATTGCCGCTCGGCGGTGTCCTGATTGCCCTGTTGTATATCATCGGGCATATGACCGACTCTGCCGGCACCGACCAGGTCATTGATTCGGTGCGATCGGGTGAACGTCTGCCGTTCATGATGGCGCCGCTGATCTTCATCGGCACCATGATCACCCATCTGCTCGGCGGTTCCGCCGGTCGCGAAGGCGCGGCACTGCAGCTTGGCGGCAGTATCGGTACACAGGTCGGTCGCCTGTTGCGGCTGGATAAACAAGATATGCATATTGTCACGCTGTGCGGTATGAGTGCGTTGTTTTCCGCCTTGTTCTGCACCCCGCTGACCGCGGTGTTTTTTGCCGTAGAAGTGGTCAGTGTCGGCGTCATGTACTACGCCGCCCTACTCCCCTGCATGGCATCTGCCCTGCTGAGCTGTGTGATCGCCGTCGCGCTCGGCGGCAAACCGATCGCCTTCACAGTATCCCTGCCGTCGATGACCTTCGACACCCTGTGGCGCACACTGTTGCTGGCGGTCGCCTGCGCGGTTGTGAGCGTGGTGTTCTGTCTGGCGATGAAGCATACCAAT
>JAZQHP010000013.1:0-11642 GCA_045540655.1 Acutalibacteraceae bacterium | reverse complement strand
ACCTTCTGACGCAGCTGGTTGATAAACAGCGCGATGCAGTTGGAGCGCGACACGACACCTGCGAGCTTACGCATCGCCTGCGACATCAGGCGCGCTTGCAGCCCCACATGGCTGTCGCCCATTTCGCCTTCGATTTCCGCGCGGGGAACAAGCGCCGCGACCGAGTCGACAACCACGATGTCCAGCGCGCCCGAACGGATCAGCGCTTCGGCGATTTCCAACGCTTGCTCACCCGTGTCGGGTTGAGCAACCAGCAGAGCGTCCACATCGACGCCCAGCGCCTTGGCATACACCGGATCGAGCGCGTGCTCCACGTCGATGAACGCCGCTTCGCCGCCCGCTTTTTGCGCTTCGGCAACCGCATGAAGCGCCAACGTTGTTTTACCCGATGCTTCGGGGCCGTAAACCTCCACGATACGGCCGCGGGGCAAGCCGCCGATGCCCAGCGCCAGATCCAGTCCCATCGAACCCGTGGGAATCGCTTCCACCGCCATCGCCAGATTTTGTCCCAGGCGCATCACCGCACCCTTGCCGTAGCTTTTTTCAATTTGCTGGAGCGCCATCTCCAGCGCTTTCTGCTTGTCCTCGGGACGAGCGCCCGTGGGTTTGCTGTCTTTTGCTTTTGCCATGTTTCGATACGCTTCCTTTCGAATGTCTTTGTTTGACCCTATTATACGCTTTCATTTTTCAAAAATCAAGGGTTTTTCCGGAAAAAACGAACATATATTCGTTTTTATTTTTTCGACATTCGCGAAAATGGCTTAACAGCGCCGTTTTGAATACTTTTTCAAACGGAAAGATTTTTGTAATATTTCCGTTTTTCATCGAAAAACCATCAATAAAATCCCGATTCCCGCCCCCACACAGCCACCAAGAAGCACCAGCGCGCATCGTTTGAACCACCGCATCGCCCGCGCCTCACGAAGGGCGCTGTAGGTGGGTGCATGTTTGGTATACGCGCGGGCGTACAGCGTCAGCGTCTCCTGACTGCGGTCGGTGTAGTCCGGTTTTACAAACAACAGTGCCCGCTCAAAATACGGATTGCCGGTATCGGCAACCTCAATAATGCGATGATGAACTCCTTTGATCATACACGGATGCCTCCTGCTGATAGAAATCACCAAAAGTATGCCACGCGTCGGACAGGTTTAAGCGATGATCCTTACGAAAACGGTATGCGCACGCATCGCGCAGACGGCAAATGCCGCGAGACCTTGTTTCACGACACAAAACCGCCTGTTTCCCAGCCGTCAAGACCTAAAATGGTGTCGTTAGTTTATCCAAAATGCGGTATTCAAACGAACGCTGTCGGACGAAATTCCGCCTCTCGCGAACAGGTTACATTTCTGTAATTTACTATTTGTATTATTCAATTGCGTGAAAAAATGTGAAAAACCGTGTGGAAAATGTGAGAAATCATAGGTGTTTAGCGGGTTTTAACCGTGGATAACTTTTCAAATTCGATGAAATTACAACTTTTTTCACATTTTTTTGGATACAGGGCGTTAACCAAGCTTTACGATTCCGAAAACTATACAGACTGTGTTGTCCGCGAACAGCGAACACTTAGCCTTCCCCTCTTTGCCGCATTTGTCCACCCCGCCTCCACCCCGTTGACAACGCGACACTTTCCGCAAAAAAATCCCGTTTGAACGCCGTTTTTCGGCAGTTCAAACGGGATAGGACAGACAAAAACGGTTACGGCTCGCGCCCGCACAGCCAGGCGATGGAACGCTCCACGGAATCGCGGGAGTTGCCCCAGTCCGCCTTCTCATCGCCGCTGTTGCGATAATCAAACATGCGACAGAAGTGCGACACATCCGCGCGCAGTTCGGCGAGCTGTTTGCGGGACAACGCGGACGCCGCTTTCAGAAAATCGGGGGCTGTCTTTTTGGACATGGATTTGGCGGCAACCTGCGCCAGCTCCGAAAAATGCGGCAGGCAGAGATATTCCTGCTCCTCAAACAGAGTGCGGAAATCCTTTTCATTCTCCCACAGGCGGCAGACGGTCGCCAGCAGGCGCTCCATCGCCCAGTCCACCCGCTCGCATACGAAGCAGGACTCGGTCACATCCAGTGCACCCGCCGCCTGACGTCTGGCACTCTTCCCGACAATGGGCGGACCCGCAAACACCTGCTTTTCCACCTGCGCCAGACGGCTCTCCATCATCAATGCCACCGGCAAGCGTGCCCGCTTTTTGAGCAATTGCCGATAATGTGTCAGGCAAAAGCCGCGCTCGTTCGTCTCGCACCGCACGTCGGGCTCCATCATCGCGGCGCCCGTGATGTAATCCGTGACCCGCACCTCCAGCAGATCCCGCATACGGCACAGCGGACATCCGTCGTGCTCCTCGAACACCTCGGTTACGGGAATACTGGTGATATCTTCTCGCATGGGTTTCGCTTCCTTTCCGTTTTTGTGATTCGGGCATGTTCTCAATATATACAGTATAGCATATTCCCGCGTGCTTTGCAAAGTGGTTTTCTCGCAAATCAACGATTGACAAGCCCCGCTGTATGTGATAAAATTAACATACGAAATTTCGGGCGTTTTGCCCGTAAGAAAAGGGGTTTTTACTTATGTTGGTTTCGGCAAAAGACATGCTTAACAAAGCAAAGGCCGGCAAGTATGCCGTCGGTCAATTCAACATCAACAATCTGGAGTGGACCAAGGCGATCCTGCTGACCGCTCAGGAGCTGAGCTCCCCCGTCATCCTCGGCGTTTCCGAGGGCGCGGGCAAATATATGTGCGGTTACACCACCATCGTCGGCATGGTGAACGGCATGATCAACGAGCTGGGCATCACGGTTCCCGTGGCTCTGCACCTCGACCACGGCTCCTACGAAGGCGCCAAGAAGTGCATCGAAGCGGGCTTCTCTTCGGTGATGTTCGACGGTTCTCACTATGCCATCGATGAAAACATCGCGAAGACCAAGGAACTCGTGGCGGAAGCGGAAGCGAAGGGCATCTCCCTCGAAGCGGAAGTCGGCGCCATCGGCGGCGAAGAAGACGGCGTTGTCGGCAACGGCGAAGTCGCGGATCCCGCGGAATGCAAGATGATCGCGGATCTCGGCGTGACCATGCTCGCGGCGGGCATCGGCAACATCCACGGCAAAT
Source organism: Acutalibacteraceae bacterium (assembly GCA_045540655.1). Classification (GTDB taxonomy): domain Bacteria; phylum Bacillota; class Clostridia; order Oscillospirales; family Acutalibacteraceae; genus RGIG1959. The sequence goes on along the minus strand of JAZQHP010000013.1, from coordinate 8,525 downwards.
ATCCCGACAACTGGGCGGGTCTGAACTTTGACGTGCTCGGCAAGATCAACGAGCTGACCGGCGATATGCCCCTCGTGCTCCACGGCGGTACGGGCATCCCCGAAGCGATGATCAAGGAAGCCATTTCGCTGGGCGTTTCCAAGATCAACGTCAACACCGAATGCCAGCTGGCGTTCGCGGCGGCGACCAGAGAGTACATCGAAGCGGGTAAAGATCAGCAGGGTAAGGGCTTCGACCCCAGAAAGCTGCTTGCTCCCGGTTTCGAGGCGATCAAGGCGACTGTCAAAGAAAAGATGGAGCTGTTCGGTTCCGTCGGCAAGGCGTAATTCCAACGCAATAGGCAAAAGCGTCCCGTTCTTCGGAATGGGACGCTTTTTTGTTTGTATTTTTAGTCGCGGGGTTGCATTTTTCGCCAACATCCGTTATAATAGGAAAAAACGCGAAAGGAGTGTCCTGTTCGATGAAGCACTGGCTCAAACGCACATGGGCAGAAATTGATCTGTCCGCTCTGCAAACCAACTTTACGCGCATCCGTGCGTTCGCGAAGGACAGTCTGGTCATGGCGGTCGTCAAAGCAGACGGCTACGGTCACGGTGCCGTTGCCTCGGCGCGCGCGCTGTGTGAAGCGGGCGCGGATTGGCTCGCGGTGTCCAATTTAGACGAAGCCATTCAGCTTCGCAATGCGGGGCTGGATAAATCCATCCTGATTTTGTCCTACACGCCGCCCGAAGAAGCCGCCATGCTGGCACAATATCATATCACCCAGACCGTGGTGTCCACCGAGCACGCGCAGGCGCTCAATGAAGCCGCCGCTTCGGCAGGCGTGACGCTTCCTGTGCACCTCAAGCTCGATACCGGTATGACGCGCGTCGGCTTTTTCTGTCAGGGGGACAGCCTGCCCGTAGAAGAAGTGGCATCCGTGTGTGCTCTGCCGCATCTGTACGCAGAAGGCATTTTCACGCACTTTGCCGTCGCGGATGAAATCAGCGGCGACGAGGCGACGAAAGAGCAGTTTTCGCTCTTCACCCGCACCGTCGAGGCGCTTACCGCCCGCGGCATTACCTTTGCGCTTCGCCACTGCTGTAACAGCGCCGCGACGCTTCGGTATCCCGAAATGCACCTCGACATGGTGCGCCCCGGTATCATTTTGTACGGATTGTATCCCGATGAATGGATGCGTTCCACCATGCCGCTGATTCCCGTGATGTCCCTGCGCACTCACATTTCCATGGTCAAGGACGTGCCCGCCGACATTGCCGTCAGCTACGGCAAGCGCTACGTCACCGACGCGCCGACCACACTGGCGACCGTCCCCATCGGCTACGCTGACGGCTATACCCGCCGTACACTCGGCAAAGCGTATATGCTCGTCAACGGCAAACCCGCCCCCGTGTGCGGACGCGTGTGCATGGATCAATGCATGCTCGACGTCACCGGCATTGATGACGTACACGCAGGGCTTTGCGTGACCGCCTTCGGACGTGACGGCGACAACGAGCTTCCTGCCGCCACCTATGCCGCCTGGTCGGACACCATTCATTACGAAATCGTGTGCGCCATCGGCAAGCGCGTGCCGCGCCTGTATACGCGGGACCGTCATCCGATCTTCCTTCAAGACGGATTGCTGTAAAAAGAGGACTTGGCTATGGAACTGAACTATACCCGCACGGCCGTAGAACGCGCCGTGGCACTCGACGCACTGGTAACGGTGCATTACTTTGAATATTCCAAAGATTATCATTTTGACGGCGAATCCCACCCGTTCTGGGAACTGTTGTATGTAGACAAGGGCGAAGTGGACACCACCGCCGACGGCGTGCTTCGGCATCTGCACCGCGGCGATATCCAGTTTTACAAGCCGGGCGAGTTTCACTCCCTGCAGGCAAACGGGGTCGTCGCCCCGAACCTGGTGGTCATTGCGTTTTGCTGTGATTCGCCCGCGATGAGCGCGTTTGAACACACCATCTTCCAAGCGGGCGAAACCGAACGTAATATCTTTGCGGGCATTGTGTCCGAAGCCTCGCACGCCTTTTCCTCCCCGCTCGACGATCCGCACACCACGGCGCTCGAACGCCGCGAAGGAGCACTGATCGGCAGCGAGCAGATGGTCGCGATGCTGCTCGAGCAATTGCTGGTGCGCTTGCTCCGCCGCAACGCCCCGCTCCCCGACACGCGCATCGCCTCCTCTATTAAATCCCGCTCCGACCACGATCTGGTCACGCGTATTATGGAGTACATGCAGGAACACGTTTTCGGCAATCTGACCTTTGCGGACGTGTGCCGCTTTTCCGCGCAAAGCGCCACCAACCTGAAGACCATCTTCAAATCGGTCACGGGCGTCGGGGTGATGAGCTATTACCGCTCGCTGAAAATCGAAGAAGCCAAACGTATGCTTCGTGAAGGCGACGGCAACATTACCCAGATCGCCGATCGCCTCGGCTACACCTCGGTGCACTACTTCTCGCGCTACTTCAAGCGCGTTACGGGGATGACTCCGAGCGAATACACCCTGTCCATTCAGGCAAAACTGTAAGATACAAAAAACGGTCATGCTCCCTTCACGGGAACACGACCGTTTTTATTTGGTTTATACATGCGGGCTGTCCAAGGTGATAACCACCACTTCGGGCGGTGTTAAAATCCGCACGGAAGCGCTTTCTCCCAGCCCCTGGGACACAATCAGCGTCATGCCGTCTACCTCAAATTGTCCCACATCATACTGCGGGAAAAAGCCCTGATTGGGCGCATACACGGCACCGATGAGCGGCAAGCGGATCTGTCCGCCGTGGGTGTGACCGCTGAGCATCAGGTCAAATCCAAAGGAAGCCGCTTCGGGCGCATATTCGGGACGATGAAGCAGAAAGACGGAGAACAGGCTGTCATCATGAAACGGTGCGACATCACGCCAGATATGCGTGCTGAATTCGGTGTCAAACATGCCGATCAGCTGAATGGTATCGTCCCCCCGATGCAAATGCACCGCGCTGTTTTCCAGAATGTTGACCCCGCACGTCAGCAAGGCTTTGCACAGTTCCGCCCAGCGGGGCGCCCATGCTTCGTGATTGCCTGCCACATAGTACACGGGCGCAATCGTCACCAGCGCCTCGGCGGTGCGAACAGCAGGCGCAATATCCTCGGTTTCCCGGCTGATCCAGTCGCCGGTGATAACGATGATATCCGGATTCTGCGCGCGGACGCACGCCGTCAGGTCCTCTCCGAAATCTTTGTTGTGAAGATCCGACAGATGCACCAGGCGCATCCCATCAAACGCGGCGGGAATGGCGTTATGCGTCACGGTGTACGGAGACACGCGGATGGTTTTGTTCTGCTCGACGGAATAGGCATACAGCGATACGCCGCCGATCACACTCACCACCAGCAGGATCGCCAGAACAATGGCCGTCACCTTCAGTACGCGACGCGCTTTCGACATACCCTTTCCTCCTTTTTAAGAAAAACATCCCGACGAGAATCCTCGTCGGGATGAAACATTACCGCTTACAGTTCGGCAAGGCACTCCTTGAGGGATTTGTCCAGAATCGCCATGCCGCGACGCAGGATCTCCTCGTCCGCAATCAGCGGCGGCATCAGCTTCACAACGCAGTCCTCGCGTCCTGCCAGCTCCACGATCAAGCCGTTTTCAAAGCACTTGCAGATCACGCGACGCGCAAAGCCCTTGACAGGAATGTTGCCGCAATCAATACCCCAGATATAGCCGATACCGCGCACCGCCAGGCGCTCGTCCGCCGCCGCAATCGCGGTCAGTCCGTCGCGGAGCACCGCTTCGTTGCGGCGCACGTTGTCGGTCAGGTGCTCGCCGTTCATCACTTCAATCGCCGCTTTCGCCGCCACAAAGGCGATCTGATTGCCGCGGAAGGTGCCGTTGTGCTCGCCGGGGCTCCAGATGTCCAGCTCGGGACGGAACAGCGTGAGCGCCAGCGGCAGACCGAGACCGCCGATGGATTTGGACAGCGTGACGATGTCGGGTTGGATACCCGCGCGCTCAAACGAGAAGAAGTTGCCCGTACGACCGCAGCCAACCTGAATATCATCGACAATCAGCAACATATCGTGCTTGTCGCACAGCGCACGCAAGCGACGCAGGAATTCGGGTTCAAACACCTGAATGCCGCCCTCCGCCTGCACGGTTTCCAGAATAAACGCGGCGGGAAGATCGATGCCGCTGTGATCATCGCACAGGATCTGATCGACATAATCGATCGTGTCGAGCGTGGGGAACATATACGGTGCGGGGACATGCACAATGTCGTTGAGCGGCACACCGGCACCCGCGCGCGCATCGCGCTCACAGGTCAGTGCCAACGCGCCGAGCGTCATACCATGAAAGCAACCCATCAGTCCCATAACCGTGCGGCGACCCTTCACCTTACGCGCGAGCTTGAGCGCCGCTTCAACGGCGTTGGTGCCCGTCGGACCGGGGAATTGGATCTTGTAATTCAAACCGCGGGGCTTAAGAATCTGCTCCTCAAAGGTTTCGATAAATTCGCGTTTCGCCACGGTATACATATCCAGAGCGTGGATGATACCGTCGTTCATCAGATATTCCACAGCCTTCTGCTGTACATACGGATGGTTGTGTCCGTAGTTCAGCGCACCCGCGCCGCAGAAAAAGTCAATGTATTCCTTGCCGCTTTCGCCGCGGATGATCGCGCCCTTCGAAGTGGTAAACACCTCGGGGAATTTGCGGCAATACGAGCGTACTTCCGATTCATATTGTTCAAAAACAGCTGTGTTCATTGGTCCTACTCTCCTTTGACATCCTGCTGATTTGGTATTCGTACTGATTCATTGTATAGTATACCATGATTTTTCCGCAAATGCAATACGTTTCTATAATAAGTTTCCGCCTGCAAAGGTCATCGGACTGGTACAAAGCTACCACACAACACCTTGACAAGTCCCTGCTTCGCGGAGTATGATAAAAAGGAACGATTTGGAAAAAGCATCCGCACGGAAAGGAGCGATTCCTATGATTACATACGATACCATCCGCCACACTCCCGCCGTCAACGCGCTGATCGAAGCGGGCAATCAGGCGCTGGACGTGATGGGCTTCACCGATCACGGCTATGCCCACGCAACCATCACCGCCAACACGGCGGAATATCTGCTCAAAACGCTCGGCTATCCCGCGCACACCTGTGAACTGGCGCGCATCGCGGCGTATATGCACGATATCGGCAACGCCGTCAACCGTGTGGACCACGCGCTGACGGGAGCGACACTCGCACACCAGATCCTCTCCTCGATGGAGATGCCCGTCGAAGATATCACGGCGATTGTCACCGCCATCGGCAACCACGATGAGCGGTCGGCGAATGCCGTCTCTCCCCTGTCGGCGGCACTCATCATTGCCGATAAAAGCGACGTGCGCCGTTCCCGTGTACGCTGTGCTCCGGGGGATATTTCGTTTGATATCCACGATCGCGTCAACTATGCCGTGACCGATTCGGAGCTCACCGTCGATCCCGAAGGCGGCACCATCGTCCTGCGCCTGCTGATCGATACCGATATCTGCCCGGTGATGGACTATTTTGAAATTTTCCTGACCCGCATGATCCTGTGCCGCAAGGCGGCGGATTATTTCGGGCTGAAATTTATGCTGATCATCAACGAAACCCGTATGCTTTGATCCGTCATTGGAAAGGATTCCCCCTATGTCATCTCTGTTTATCCGCGACAGCGGATTCTACAAAAAAGTAGCAGGCATCGCCATCCCCATTGCGTTGCAGGGATTGATCACCAGCGGTGTCAATATGATGGACACGCTGATGGTCGGCAAAATCGGACAGACCGAATTGTCGGCAGTGTCACTTGCAAACCAGTTTATCACCATTTTTCATATTTTCTGCATGGGCATCGGCATGGGCGCTTCGGTGCTCGTGTCGCGATATTACGGTATGGGCGACCGTGCGTCGCTCAAAAAGACGGTTGCCATCATGCTGCGGCTGTGTCTGTCGATGGCGGCGTTGTTTGCGTTGCTGACCGCATTTCTCCCCTCCGCCGTCATGCGCATTTACACGCCCGACCCGATCATTATCGAAAAGGGACGGGAGTACCTGCTGTGGTCGGTGGCGTCGTATGTGTTTCTCGGCTTATCGCTGACCTGCACCATTGTTTTGCGCAACGTCGGTCAAATGCGCCTGCCGCTGTACACCTCTATCGCTACCTTCCTCGTGAACGTCGGCGCCAACTATCTGTTCATCTTCGGTAAATGCGGCATTCCCGCGATGGGTGTGGCAGGCGCCGCGATCGGCACACTGATCGCGCGCATCTTTGAGTTTGCAATCATCTGCGGGTATCTGCTCTTCGGCGACCGCGCCATCGGCTTCCGTCTGCGCGATCTGTTCGCTCCTGTTGGAGTGCTGTGGAAGGAATACATCCGCATCAGCATTCCCGTGCTCATCAGCGACGGCATTCTGGCGTTCGGCAACAACGCCGTAGCGATGGTGATCGGACGCCTCGGCGAGGATTTCATCGCCGCCAACGCCGTCACCGCCGTCACACAGCAGCTCAGCTCCGTTATGATTCAGGGCTTCTCGCAATCGGGTGCCATCGTGACGGGACACACCCTCGGCGAAGGCAACCGTGAGAAAGCGTACCGCCAGGGCTACGCATTCCTGGGCATCGGTATTGTATTCGGATTGGTGGCCGCCTCCATCGTCACGGTGATCAGCACACCGATGATCCGCGCCTATGAATTGTCCGCCGAAGCGCAGGATATCGCCCGACAGCTCATGTGGTCAATCAGTATCATCATTGTCTTCCAGGCGACCAACAGCATCATGACCAAGGGTGTCCTTCGCGGCGGCGGCGACACCAAAATGCTGATGCTGGCCGACAACATTTTCCTATGGGTCGCGTCGGTGCCGCTGGGTATTCTGGCGGGGCTGGTGCTTCATCTGCCTGCGTTCTGGATTTATTTTGCGCTCAAAATCGACCAGGTATTCAAAGCCGTCTGGTGCGTGATCCGTCTGCGAAGCGGCAAATGGATCAAAAAGATCCGCTCGGAGGCGGATATGCAAGCCGCATCCGAATCCTGATGACAAAGCCGATCGCCCAAACGGGCGATCGGCTCTTTTTTTAAGACAGAGTACGCAGGGAAAAGCGATTTTTCCGAAAGGTCAGCAGTCCCTCGTCCCGCATCTTGCCAAGCTCGTTGGACATCGCACTGCGATCCACCGCCAGATAATCCGCCAGCTGTTGGCGATTGAATGGGATGCAGATATCCGCACTGTGCTGTCGCGCGGCTTCCTGCGACAAATAAGACAGCAGTTTTTCGCGGGTGGTACGCTTGGACATATGCTCCAGCTTTTGGACCAGCTGTCGGTTTTTCTCCGCCAAGGCATACACCATATTTTGAACCACCGTCGTATGAAACCGACAAGCCGATGAACAGGTAACGATGATGCGTCGGACATCAAAAAAGATAACCGCACTGTCCTCCAGTGCCACCACATCATTGAGCAGTACGCCGCTGTCCGGCGACGCATACGCTTCACCGAACATCTCTCCCTCACCCAGATGCCCGAGAATACCGCGGTTTCCCCAATAATCCTCTTTCTGAATCAACAGCTTGCCGCTCACGAGCACCATCACATCCTGCAGGGATGCTCCGTGGCGCAACACATAGTCGCCCTTTCGGTACACCCGCAAGCGCGCCTGCAAGCACGATAACATGGCGGCAACATCCTCCTCGCTCACGCCGCAAAACAATCGCGATTGTGTCAGAATGGGAATATAATGTTTCATAACGCACCCTCTTTTGTTGTAAAAACAACCGACTTATCGGATACAGTATAGTATACTTTTCTCACAAAAGCAAGAAAGGAGATTGTTTTTATGCTTCGGAAGATCATTAAAATTGACGAAAACGCCTGTAACGGTTGCGGAGCTTGCGCCGCCGCCTGCCATGAAGGGGCGATTGAAATGGTAAACGGCAAGGCCAGACTCACCCGTGAGGATTATTGCGACGGGCTGGGCGATTGCCTGCCCGCATGCCCCGTGAACGCCATTACGTTCGAGGAACGCGAAGCCCCTGCTTACAATGAAGCGGCGGTGCTCGCCGCCAAGCGTGCCGCTGCGCCGCTTCCCTGCGGCTGTCCGGGCACTGCCTCCAAAGCCATCCGTCGCGATCCGACACTGGCTTCGTCCGATCGTCAGCCCGCTGTAAGCGAGCTTTCCCAGTGGCCCGTGCAAATCAAACTGGTACCGGTGAATGCGCCGTATTTTGACAATGCGCATCTGTTGGTTGCCGCCGATTGCACCGCCTATGCCTACGGCAACTTCCATGAAGAATTCATTCGCCGTCGTGTCACCCTCATTGGTTGTCCGAAGCTGGACGACGGCGACTACGCCGAAAAGCTCACGGCGATCCTTTTAAACAACCGCATTAAAAGCATCACGGTGGTGCGCATGGAGGTGCCGTGCTGCGGCGGTATTGAAAACGCCGTCAAGCGCGCCATACAGGCAAGCGGCGTCTGCATTCCGTGGCGGGTAGTCAC
>JAZQHP010000012.1:0-5315 GCA_045540655.1 Acutalibacteraceae bacterium | reverse complement strand
CGGATTCGCGGCTTCGATGCACCCGAAGCGGTGCTCACGGGTGTAGAAGCGCGAAGCTCGTCGCCTGTTCGCTTTTTGCGTGATGCGGACGGACATTCGTCCATCCGCGGCGTTTTTCCGTGCGGCGAGGGGGCAGGTTATGCCGGCGGCATTATGTCAGCGGCGGTCGACGGTATGCGCTGTGCCGAATGGGTCATGCAATATGTGCAATAAAAAAGGTGATCGGCTACACAGCCGATCACCTTTTGTTATATAAAGATGAACCTGGGATGATGTTGAGATTAACCGCGTACCACCAGACGGAAACCGTAATTCCACACGGTTTCCAGTGCCATGGCGGAGCCGTGGAGTTTTTTACGAAGACGTTTGGCGGTGTCATCGGCAACGCGGGAACGTCCGTCGTATTCCATGTTCCAGACGATCGGAAGCAGTTCCTTACGGGATACGGCGCGGTGAGAGTTCTGCATCAGATAGGACAGCATGGCAAACTCAATCGGTGTCAGATGGATGGTTTCACCATTTTGGCGGACAGCACAAACGTTATCCATATCCAAGGTAATGTCACCGACTGTGAGCGTTGAGGTCGGCTTTTGTTGTGCGTAGAAAAAGGCCATATCCGCATGAATACCGTTGGTGAGCGCAGTGCCGGGATTGGAAGCGAATTCCACTTCGTATGCATGGGACTTCAGCGCGTTTAAGAGACAGTCAAATAATTGATTATCGTCATTATGAATATAAATCAGTTTTGACATGGTGAGATCTCCCTTGTGTAAAGTTTATGACCGAAAGCACAAATTGGGTACAATATAACGGATGTATGTGTAGTTTCTGTGAAGTTTTTAAGTATTATATGCGAAAAATAGACGCTAATTGCATTATTTCAGTGCTTTTGTGTCAAAAAACGCAGCAGGAAAGACTCCTGCTGCGTTTGAGAAACGATTCTGTCTGTATTATTTTGTGGAATATGCTTCGCGAAGCAGACGCTGCTTTTCGTCCCATAGCGGCTCGGACAAATCGACATAATATTTATGCGGATTTTCGAATCGCTTCACTTCGTCCCAGATGGTGTCCAGTTGCAACTGACAAGCATCACGCAACTCTTCGACCGAAGGAGAGTCGTACACACAAACACCCTGTTTAAAGATCGGGACCTGCAGGCGTACAGCGCGGAAATCGGTGACTGTTTTCCGCTTCCAGATGTGTTCGGGATCGAAAATTTCATACGGTTTGCTGTCGTCGATCACTTCGTCGTGAAGAGTCATCACGTCGGCAATCGCCTTGCCGGTCGCACGATCGTACAATCGCCACGGCGTTTTGTAGCAAGGATTGGTGATTTTGGCGACATTTTCGCTGATTTTGATGCGCGGCTGAATGGTGCCGTCTGTGTCTTCGACGGCTACCAGTTTATATACACCACCGAATACAGGATCGCTTGCCGCAGTGATCAGACGCTCGCCGACGCCGAAACTGTCCACTTGTGCGCCCTGCAGAATCATATCGCGGATGATGTATTCATCCAAGGAGTTGGAGGCGATGATTTTGCAATCCTCGTATCCGGCGGCATCCAGCAGTTTGCGCGCTTTTTTAGAAAGATAAGTGATATCGCCTGAGTCGATGCGGATGGCTTTCGGACGGCATCCGAGCGGGGCTAACACGTCATTAAACGCTTTGATGGCGTTCGGAATGCCCGAGCGAATGGTGTCGTATGTGTCAACCAGCAGTGTGCAATCGGAAGGATACGCTGCTGCATAGGCTTTGAAGGCATCCAGCTCGGTATCAAACATCTGCACCCAGCTGTGTGCCATGGTGCCGACGGCGGGGATGCCCAGTTCGCTGCCGCAAATGGTGCAGGCAGTCGCATGACATCCGCCGATATAGGCCGCGCGGGCACCGTAGATGGCGCCGTCGTAGCCTTGTGCGCGACGCGAACCGAATTCCATGACGGTGCGTCCGTCGGCGGCGCGAACGACGCGGTTTGCTTTTGTGGCGATCAGCGACTGATGATTGACGGAGAGCAGGATCATGGTTTCGATAAACTGCGCTTCGATTGCGGGACCGCGAACGGTCAGAATCGGCTCCCCGGGAAAAATAGGAGTGCCTTCGGGGATTGCCCAGACATCACAGCTGAAACGGAAGTGTTGCAAATAGGTGAGAAACTCCTCGCTGAACAATCCACGGGAACGTAGATAGGCGATATCCTCGTCGGTAAAGGACAGGTTCTTGATATATTCGATGGCCTGTTCCAGTCCTGCCATAATGGCAAAGCCGCCTCCGTCGGGAACACGGCGGAAAAACATATCGAAGTAGCAGATCCGTTGATCAAGACCGTTTTTGAAGTAGCCGTTCGCCATGGTGAGCTCGTAAAAATCCGTCAACATGGTCAAGCGATTGCGATCCATTAGCCATACGCTCCTTTGCGTTGATTAACTGCGTTTCCCGCAATAATGCAGGCGGTATTCTTCCATACAATGTTCGATCACCTTGAGAGCCTCATCGGCGCCCTGAGCTTCATGAACAAGGGTCTCTTTATTATGCTCCAGAGTTTTATAGAACATGAAAAAGTGCTCGATTTCTTTGGCGGTGTGCTTCGGGAGCTCGCCGATGTCCCGATAGCAGGAGAAGGACGGATCATGGTGGGGAACGGCGATGATTTTTTCATCAACAGCAGAACCGTCCACCATCTTGATGACGCCGATGGGGAAGCATTGCACCAGCGTCATCGGAACAATGGATTCCTGACACAGCACCAGTACGTCCAGCGGGTCGCCGTCGTCGGCGTAGGTGCGCGGAATAAAACCGTAATTAGCGGGGTAATGCGTGGCGGTATAGAGCACGCGGTCCAGGCGAAGCAGACCGGTTTCTTTGTCGATTTCGTACTTGTTTTTGCCGCCTTTGGGGATTTCGATTACCGCAGTAAAGCTGTGCGGAGTAATACGGGATTCGGAAATATCATGCCAGATATTCAAAAAAAGCCACAACCTTTCGGGGGAATATATTTCCATTATATAGGATTTTGCGAATGAACGCAAGACCCAAATGCGGAAAACGAAAAATCCGACCGCGTCAAAGGAGACACGATCGGATAGCCATTCCGTATGATTGGATTGGTTCGGCATTACACCGCGCGGGTGACCTTGCCGGAACGCAGGCAACGGGTGCAGGCGTAAACCCTTTTCGGGGAACCGTCCACCACAGCCTTGACGCGTTTGATGTTCGGCTTCCAAGTGCGGTTGGAGCGTCTGTGCGAGTGAGACACCTTGATGCCGAAGGTAACACTTTTGCCGCAGAAATCACATTTTGCCATTGAATCTGCACCTCCTTAAAAAGTCTTAAAGAAAAACAACAGTCGTATTGTAACAGATAATGTTCAAAAATGCAAGTCTTTTTTTTGCGGATTTTAAACTTCTTTTAAAAAACGCATTTTTCATAAAATCTTAACAAAAAAATGCGATTCCGATCCCACTGTCGGTTGACACCGTCGCAAAAAGAATGTATACTATATTTTATATAGGTGTAATTTTCTAAAAATACTATATTTGGGAGGGATCGGTGATGAAAACACGCTTGCTTGTGTGTTTGCTGGCGTTGACATTCTGTGTATCGCTGACCGGTTGCTCTTTTTTAAACCTCGATATGGACACGCATTTGCGTGCACCGCATGCCGCGGGTGAGCAGAATGCCATCCAGACGGCATTGGAGCGCCATATTTACGAAAAGCAAGCTCTCGAGCTCACCGAAGATGTCACGAAACCTGCGTACGTGCTGAAATATCCCAAAATGGGCGATTATCGCTCGGCGTTTATTATGAAGGATATCGATAACGACGGCAGGGAGGATGCACTCGCGTTTTACGCGCTCAGCCCTGAAGGCTCCAACACGCATATCGCTATGCTTTCCAACGTCGGCGGTGAATGGCAGTGTATGGATGATATCGAAGGTCTGGCAACCGAAATTGAACGTGTGAATTTCGGTGATCTGAACCACGACGGCATTTCGGAGTTGTTTGCCGGCTTCAGCATGTTTAATACGCGTGACCGACGCCTGATGCTCTATACGTGGGAGGATGCACACTTTGTTGAGCGCTATTCCGATACCTATACGAACATGATTGTCGCCAGCGTGGTGGAAGAAGGACGCGATGACCTGTTGCTGTACCGTGTGAATCCCACCGAAGAAAAAACGACGTTGCGGTTGTTGTCGATGGAAGAGGATGCGGTGGTAGAAAAAGCATCCACGTCGCTGGATGGTCATATTCAGCAGTTTGCTTCCTATACAATTGCCGATCTGCCGCAGGGTACACGCGCTCTTTACCAGGATTGTGTGAAGGATTCGGGAACAATGATCACGGAGTTGGTGCTCTGGGACGGTGAACATCTGGAAGCGCCGCTGTATGATCCGCTCGAGAATATTACGACACATTCCGCCCGCGAATCGGGGTTGGAGTCGGCGGATATGGATGACGACGGCGAGATTGAATGGCCGCAATCCTTTCGCATGCCCGGAGACGAACTGGTCGAAGCGGCGGATGTGCTTGTCTGGATGAGCGATTGGTACGCCTGGAACGAGGATGAGAATGCGCCTGTGAAAAAGCTGACCAATATTGTCAACGCGACCGATCGTTACTATCTGAAGGTTCCCGAGGAGTGGATCGGCAACATCACCGCCCGCTACGCGCCTTCACAGCGCAGCCTGAGCGTGTTGCAGGTGACGGACGGCGTGGTCGGCGACGAGTTGTTCCGCATTGTGGCGGTCCCGCAGGGCGAAGATAATCCCTTCGGTGACGACGGCTATGTCTTTTTGGATTCGGACGAAAAACTGCGCTATCTGATTCGTTATGATAAAACGTCGGATCTTGATTTGTCTATGGAATTTTTAAGCAGTTTGTTTGTCATGTATCCCGGTAATGGATAACACATATTCACCGTTTGGTTGTAAATAGGGAAAGGGGAAATTGGAATGAAGCGTATTTTGGTGTGTGAGGATGAGGTTTCGATCCGCGAGTTTGTGGTGATCAACCTCAAACGCGGCGGTTACGATGTGATCGAAGCGGGTTCGGGGGAAGAGGCGCTGGAAAAGTATGACCGCGCCGAAGAGAAACCCGATATTGCGCTGTTGGATATTATGTTGCCCGGTATGGACGGATTCGCCGTTTGCCGCGGTCTGCGCGAACGCAGTGATTCGATGGGTATTATCATGCTCACTGCCCGTACGCAGGAGATGGAGAAGGTCGGCGGCTACAAGGTGCTGACCAACAGCCTCCGGATCGTCTCGGTGCGCCAGATGTTCCTCAAGCGGATCATGGATATCTGCGGCGG
>JAZQHP010000011.1:0-10032 GCA_045540655.1 Acutalibacteraceae bacterium | reverse complement strand
ACCGTTGTTGATCAGCGTGCCGTTTTTGTACTTGTAAGTCGTGCATTTGCCGTGGTAGGTGATGCTGTCGGAATCGTACAGATTCACTTTGTTGCCTTTGATTTCGTATTCGCCGGATTCGGTGGACGACATAGCACCGTTTTTCATGGTCATTTTGAAATAGGTGCCGTCGGCGTCCAGCGAGATGCCGACTTCAAAGTCGTTGCCGTTGTATTCATAGGTGCCGACGTATGCCCCGACCACGTCGGACGGCGACGGGGAGCATCCGGCAAAGACGGCAATCATCATAACGGCGACCAGGCAAAGGGACAACATTCTGAACATGGGTTTCATACGATCGCCTCCGATGAATAGTGGTGTTACAGAGCGGTTTCAGTATACCATATCCCCCGGTGAAAAGCAATAGGGCGGATGGCGTCAAAATAAAGATTGCCTTTTGTGCGTGGTTGTGGTATACTAAAGCGTAGCCTGTATAGGAGGGCGAGAGCATGAGAAGAGAAAAATGGTGGCAGGCGGCGTATCTGGCAACGGCGCTGATTATAATGGCGATCCCGTGGGGTGTCAATGATTACCGCGTCGAAACGGCAGACGGCGGCGTGGCACACGAGGTGGTGTCGCGGTATTCGTTTTTTGAAACCGCTCCGTTTTTGAACGGGAATATCGGACCGTTTCTGACGATGGTTTTTACCGTCCTGTCGCTGGTGATGATGTTGCTTGTGCTTCTTGCCGACAATCCGAAGCCGCTGTATATCGGCTGTGTGGCGGTCTCGTCGCTGGCGCTGGTCGCGTCGCTGTTGCCCGTGTTACAGTACGGCATCAAAGCGCTGACGGTGCCCGGTGTGACGATCACGCTGCTGTTGACGTATTCGTTGATCATCAGTATACAGTATGTGATCGGGCGCGGCTTTAAAAAATATGACGACGATGACGACGATGACTGATCCGGATAACCGAAAAAATGACCGCCGCTTTCTGTGAATGAAAGCGGCGGTTTTTGCATAGTATACAGCAGATCAACGATCCAACGATTCGGCGTAGTTTTTGATGGCACGGAAGGATTCTTCGCTCAGGTGGTGCTCGATTTTGCAGGCATCCTCGACGGCGATGTCGCGTGCGACACCCAAACGCACCAGAAATTCGGTCAGCCATGTGTGGCGCTCGTACATTTTCTCAGCAATTTCACGACCGGCGTCGGTGAGGGAGAGGTGTCCGTTGCCGTCCACCGTCACATAGCCGCCGTTTTTAAGCAGTCCGATGGCGCGGCTGACGCTGGGTTTGGAATAGCCCATATGCTCGCAGACGTCGATGGAACGCACCGCGGGATTGGCCTGGGACAAAACGAAAATGGTCTCCAGATACATTTCGCCCGATTCCTGTAAATGCACCGAAAAGACCTCCTTTTTCTTTTAGTATGTATTAAAGTATACCATACCGCCAAGGGGTTTTCAAGCAAAAAAATCCGACGGTGAAAGCAGGCGTAAAAAAGTTTGTTGATTTTGCAAAATTTTGCAAAAAAACAGTTGACAAGACAAGGAATAGGGTGTATACTTCCCAATGGTTAGCAAAAGCTAACTCGATGGATTCAAAGGAGATGCTGGTATGCGCTTGACAGAAGCCGAAGTCGGAAAAGAGTATACGATCCTTCGCATCGAAACCGATGATGAGGATATGGATGCGTTCTTGTTCTCTCTCGGATGCTACAGCGGCGAACCCATCACGGTGATCTCGCATCTGAAACGGAGCTGTATGGTCTCCATCAAGGACGGTCGTTATAACATCGACCGTGAGCTCGCCGAGGCGATTGTGATTTAAAAAAACGCGAAAGCGTTTTTTTAACAGCTATTAGTTAGCGGTTGCTAACTGTTGTTCGCAGGCTTGCGGACAGGAAACAGCAGAGGAGGAAACAACATGCGCATTGCGTTAGCAGGCAACCCCAACAGCGGCAAAACAACCATGTTCAACGCCTTGACCGGACGGAACGAAAAGGTCGGCAACTGGGCGGGGGTCACAGTAGAAAAGAAAGAGGCGGCGATTAAAAAATCGCTGTGTTCCGACGGCGAGACTCCCGTGGCGGTCGATCTGCCCGGTGCGTATTCGATGTCGCCGTTCACTTCGGAAGAAAGTATCACGAGTGCGTATGTCCGACAGGAAGCGCCCGATGCGATCATCAATATTGTGGATGCCGGCAACCTGAGCCGCAGCCTGTTCTTTACGACCCAGCTGCTGGAACTCGGTATCCCGATGGTGGTAGCGCTCAATAAAATCGATGTCAACAAGAAAAAGAAAACAACGATCGATACGGCATTGCTGTCCGAAAAGCTCGGTTGCCCCGTGATCGAAACGGTGTCCACCACGGGCGAAGGCATGAAAGAAGTGGTCGCAGCGGCAGTGGCGCGTAAGGGTGAAACGCAAAAAGCGCCGTTTGTGCAGGCGGCGATCGATCTGACCGATAAACAAGCGGTTGAGCAAGCCGACCGCACGCGTTTTACATATGTCAATGCACTGGTCAAGGCGGTGGAAAGCCGCAAGACGAAGTCCAACGAAACCACGATTCACGATAAAATCGACCGCGTGCTGACGAACAAGTGGCTTGGCATTCCGATTTTTGCCGTTGTGATGTTCCTGGTCTTCCAGATTTCGCAAGTGTGGGTCGGTCCGTGGATCGCCGAAGGCTATGAATTTGCTGACGGCACGACCGTTCCCGGTCTTGTGACGCTCATCGAAATGCTTGGCGAATGGGTGACGGGCTTGCTGGAAGGCGCGAATCCCTTGCTCACAGCACTGCTGGTGGACGGCGTGATCGGCGGCGTCGGTGCTGTGGTCGGTTTCCTGCCGCTCGTGATGGTGATGTACTTCCTCATCGCGTTGCTGGAGGATTGCGGATACATGGCGCGTGTATCGGTCGTGCTGGATCCCATCTTCAAAAAGGTCGGTCTGTCGGGCAAATCCGTCATTCCGTTTGTCATCGGCATCGGCTGTGCGATTCCCGGTGTTATGGCATCGCGCACCATCCGCAACGAGCGTGAGCGCCGTGCCACGGCGATGCTGACGCCCTTTATGCCGTGCGGTGCGAAGATCCCCGTCATCTCGCTCTTTGCGGGCGCCTTCTTTGACAATGCGGGTTGGGTCAGCTTCGTGATGTACATCACCGGCATTGTGCTGATCTTCCTGGGTGCCCTGCTCATCAATAAGATCACGGCGCACAAGGTGCGCAAGTCCTTCTTCATCATCGAGTTGCCCGAATACAAAGCGCCGTCGTTCGGACGTGCATTCAAATCCATGTGCAGTCGCGGCTGGGCGTACATTGTCAAAGCGGCCACCATTATTCTGCTGTGCAACACCGCTGTGCAGATTATGCAGAGCTTCACCTGGCAATTCACGGTGGCGGAAGATCCTGCCACGTCGATTCTGGCGTCCATCGCTACGCCCGTTGCGTACCTGCTGATCCCGGTGGTCGGTGTGCTGTCGTGGCAACTGGCGGCGGCGGCGGTAACCGGCTTCATCGCGAAAGAAAATGTGGTCGGTACGCTCGCGGTTTGCTTTGTCGGTCTGGAAAACCTGATCGACACCGAAGAACTGGCATTGATGGAAGGTGCCGATACAGAGGTGGCGACCGCCTTTGCGATTTCCAAAGCGGCGGCACTCGCGTACCTGATGTTCAACCTCTATTCACCGCCTTGCTTTGCGGCAATCGGTGCGATGAACTCCGAAATGAAGAGTGCCAAATGGCTGTGGGGCGGCATCGGCTTGCAGCTGGGAATCGGCTTTACCGTCGGCTTCCTTGTGTATCAGATCGGCACGCTCATCGCGACGGGTGTGTTCGGCGAAGGCTTTGTCGGCGGTCTGATCGCGGTGCTTGTGATGGCGGCGCTTGTGGTTGCGCTGTGCGTGCGTTCCGACCGTCAGCTGAAAGCGGAATTGTCCAAAGCATAATCCGCAACGAATCGGACAGAAAGGAGAGTCGGCAGGCATGGAGAATATTCTGGTAGGTGCGGTGCTGTTGCTGATCGTTGGTATAGCGATCGCGTATGTGGTACGCTCCAAAAAGAAGGGTAAAAAGTGCATCGGCTGTCCTTACTGCGACTCTTGCCCTTCAAAAAACAAGTCCTCGTCGTGCGGACATTCCGCCGATGATTCATAAGAGCAGATCCGAAAAAACCTCCCTTTCGCTTGCGAAAGGGAGGTTTTTCTGTGTGCCGATCAGGTGTGAGACGGAAGACGGACCGTCACCTTGAACAGATCGCCGTCGATATCCACGGCGAATTCACCGCCTTGCAGTTCCGTCAGGCTTTTCGCAATGGACAGTCCCAGTCCGCTGCCGTCGGTATGGCGGGCGCGGTCTCCCCGCACAAAGCGTTCGGTCAGCTCGTCGGGCGTGATGTCCAGAGGGGCGGCGGAAATGTTTTTGAAGGTAATGCTCACGACATCGCCGTGGTTTTCGGCGAGTACATACAAGCGGGTGTCGGTTTTGGCGTATTTGACGATGTTGGACAGCAGATTATCAAATACTCTCCACAACAACCGTCCGTCCGCCTTGACGGACATGGGCTGGGTTTCAAAACGGACGATGGGTTCCAGCTTGCGTGTGTCCAGACGGTCGGCATATTCCGCCAGGGCTTGCTGGAGCAGGATGGTGCTGTCGAGCATTGTCAGATCCGCGTGGATGTGTCCGGTGGAGGCTTTGGAGGCTTCGATGACATCCTCGGTCAGTTTTTTGAGCCGCCAGGACTGTCGTTCGAGCACCTCCAGATAAGCGGGGGCCTGCTCACTGTTCAATCCGTCCTTTTTTAACAGATCCACATAATTGATGATAGAGGTCAGCGGCGTTTTGATGTCGTGGGACACATTGGAGATCAGTTCCATCCGCATCCGCTCGCTTTTTAGCGATTCCGTCATCGCGATCTGCATACCGTCACCGATGTGATTGAGATGCTCGCCGTGTTCCTTGAATGCAGGAAGCATATAGGTGGTGTTCACGTGATGATGCAGTTGTCCGTTGGCCAGTTCTTTGGCGGCTTTGCGGAGCGTCTGCATCTGGATGATGATCCAGATGATCAGCGGGGTTACGAGCAGTTTTTCGGGGATCCAGAACGCGAGATATTCTGCATCCCCGAACAGCAGAAACACGAACAGTTGTGCAAAGCTGTATACCGTCCAGATAATCGCTGTTTTCCAGTACAGCGGGATCTTCATCAGTGTCCGTCCGATCAGGCGGCACAGTCGACCGATCAGGCAACACGCTTTCCATATCAGCGTGTTGCGAAACAGCGTGCGGCATTTGATGCGCGTCGCCGTCGTCAGTATCAGCATCAGTGACAGCGGAACGGCGAGGACACCCGCCGTGACCAGTTCGATCCCATCCTTGTAGGTCAGCTCGTACAGCAGATATGCCGCGCCGACGGTGACAGCGATCATGACAGCAATCAGCAGATCGAGCGGCACACGGTCGACGGCGTTCGGGCGAATGAACGGCGCATCCGCATGATGTCCTGCGGCACAGCAAAGAAAAATCAGCAACACGAGCATCACAAACGGCAGGGCGATCACCAACACCACCAGCAGATAACGGGCGCTGATCAGCAGATCGGTATAATATTGGTAGTAGTAGATACGGTCTTTCGCCTGATAGTCGCCGGCAATGCCCGAATCCACCGTATACCACACCGTCTGCACAGGCGTCTCGGTGACACTCTCGTACTCGTTCATGTATTCGACGGGGAATTCATACTGATAATGATAGGTGCGAAGCGGATGCGGATCGGTGTAATTCTGAAGTAATACGTTGCCTTCGGTGTCGGTCACGGTAAACCAATAGTTGCAGTTCTCTCTGGAGAATTGATCCTGAAACTCCCGCTCGTTGATGTAAAACAGATTGGGGTAGGTGAGGGCTTCCAGGTGTTGATAAAGATGGGAACGGTAGTAGTAGGCACCGCTGTCCAGTGCGTTATGGCGCAGTGTTCTACCGTCATCGAAATACGCGTCGTTGACCGCCAGCACCGCTACGCCGACAGCACTGGCCGCCCACACGATTACCAGCAAGAGCAGTAACAACACAGCGGTGATTTTAGCCCATAGCTTGCATCGGAGTTGTTTCATACGATCGATCCCTCCAGTTTGTAGCCCTTGCCCCAGACCACTTTGATATAGCGGGGCTCGGCAGGGTTGATTTCGATTTTTTCGCGCAGGTGACGGATGTGTACCGCTACGGCATTTTCGGCGCCGAACGGCTCCTCCTTCCAGACGGCACGGTAAAGCTCCTTCGGCGAAAAGACGGTGTTGGCGTGTAGCATCAGGTGGAGCAGGATGTCGTATTCCCGCGGCGTCAGATGCACGGAAACCCCGTCGACGGTGACGGCTTTGGAATCATTTTCCACCGTGATCCCGCCGACCTGCAGGGTGTGCGGCTTGACCGCACTGCCCAGCGACAGATACCGACGAAGCTGGGAACGGACGCGGGCAATCAGTTCGGTCGGTTGAAAAGGCTTGACGACATAATCGTCCGCTCCGACATTGAGACC
This sequence comes from Acutalibacteraceae bacterium, assembly GCA_045540655.1. Taxonomy (GTDB): domain Bacteria; phylum Bacillota; class Clostridia; order Oscillospirales; family Acutalibacteraceae; genus RGIG1959. The sequence continues at coordinate 3,514 of JAZQHP010000011.1, read as the reverse complement.
CAGCACTTTGTCGGCATCCTCCGCCTTGGCGGTCAGCAAAATCACGGGGGTGTTGTATAGCTGACGGATTTCTTTGAGTGCGGAGATGCCGTCGAGCTCGGGCATCATGATGTCCAGCAGAATCAGATCTACCGTCTGCTTGCGCAGGATATTCAGTGCTTCCCGCCCGTCAAAAGCGGTGATGATCTCGTAGCCTTCGGCGGATAAATAAATCAACAGGGCGCTGACAATGTCGCGTTCATCATCACATACCAGAATGCGTTCCATAGATGTTGACCTCCCTCGGATGGATTTTCTGTATTCAGTATACCGCGATTTTCATTAAGAAACAAGAGAGGGCTTCTTTAAGAAAAGTTTAAGATGAGCGGCTTGACTTTTGCGGTGTCTTGTGGTATCCTCATGACACCCGAAATTCAATATATTGACACGGACGACACATGTGGCGTAAACACGCGTAAATCTGATCACGGAACCGATGGGAGATGTGACGGAGCAGGCGGATGGCGCTTCATGTGTTTTTTTGTGTCGAAAAAGGAGAAATGTATATGCCTCGCAATCAATTTCAACGAATGATCTTTGCTTTGATCACTGTGATCGTGACAGTGCACGCGTATGTGTTTTACAGCCTGTATGTGGTCAACGGCTCACAGCTGATGGCGGTGACCGGTGCTTCATCGGTGCTGGGTGCTGTCTCGGAGATGGGCGGTGTCATGATGTTCGGTCGGGGATTGCCGATCTGGGCAATCGTGCTGATCGAATTTGCCTGTGCGTATACGCTGGAAATTCTGATGGGCAGTCCGCTGTCCTTCAAGCTGGCGTGCAAGGTGTTCGAGCCGCGTTCGACTCATCCCGTGCTGTTTGAAACCGCGATTATCTGCGCGACGGTCGGGCTGATGTGTCCGGCGATGAGCTTCCTGGCGGCGTTTATGTATTATCCGTATTATGAAGGCTTTCACGTGCTCACGCTGTTGGCGGATTGGCTCAGGCTTGTGTGCTTCAACTTTCCGTTTGCGTTCTTCACACAGCTCTTTTTCATTCAACCGCTGGTGCGCACCGTCTTTAAATGGTTGTTCCGCAAGGATATTGCCCGCCGAGCGGCGAGCAACGGTTGACAAAAAACGATTTTTTATTATTATTTGTTAAAAAATATTGACAAATACCTCTAAAATATAGATAATGACAATGATATGGAGGTGTTTGGATGAAAAAAAGCAATAAAATTTTCTTAATTTCCATGGTAATTGTCATTGTTGGATTATTAGTCTTTATCGCAATTGATGGTGGTAAACCGGGTCAATTAGTTTGTTCTGAGTGCGGAAAAGTGGTGGCTGAGTCTTGTGTAGAGTGTGAAGAGGCCGCCAAAATAAATTTCGAAAAAGGTATAACAGACACATTAGAAGAAATCGAAATAGTAACAGCGTCTTCAAACTATTATTCTTCGTGGGTGTCTTTGTTGGCTCCGGTCATTGCGATTGCGTTGGCGTTGATCACCAAAGAGGTGTATTCTTCTTTGATGATCGGTATTGTGGTTGGCGGATTGTTTGCGTGCAATTTCCGTCCGGTGAAAACGATTGACAGCGTTGTGCAAGATGGATTTATTGAGGCGATTTCCGGCACAGCGGGTATTTTTGCGTTTCTTGTCATTTTAGGCGCGATTGTAGCTTTGGTCAATAAAGCCGGCGGTTCGGCGGCGTTTGGCCGTTGGGCATCGACGCATATCAAATCGCGAGCGGGCGCAATGTTGTGTACTTTTGTGCTTGGCGTGTTGATTTTTATTGACGATTATTTCAACTGTTTGACAGTCGGCGGTGTTATGCGTCCTGTGACCGATTCACACAAAATTTCTCGTGCAAAATTGGCGTACATTATTGATGCGACGGCGGCACCGGTGTGCATGATTGCACCGATTTCCAGTTGGGCGGCTGCGGTTTCGAAATTTGCCGCGGACGGTGAGGGGATCAAACTGTTTGTGCAGGCGATTCCTTACAATCTGTATTCCTTGCTTACACTTGGATTTATTGTTGCGATCGTGTTGATGAAGCTTGATTACGGCCCGATGCGTATTCATGAAATGAATGCGTTGAAGGGCGACTTAATGACATCCGGCAAAGCGGCTGAGCGTCCTGAAGAAGAACCGTACAATACTAAAGGCCGTGTGATCGACCTCGTGTTGCCTGTGCTTGTGTTGGTTGTAGTTTGTGTATTCGCGATGGTGTACATCGGTGGATTCTTTGGTGGCGAATGTGCGGGCGATTTTATTGCGGCGTTCGGCAATACTGATGCAACCATTGGATTGCCTTTGGGTGGCTTAGTGGCATTGATTGTTACGATTGCTTATTTGATGATTCGTCGCATTGTCACCTTCGGCGAAGCAATGAGCGCCATTCCGAAGGGGTTTGTGGCAATGGTTCCCGCTATTTTAATCTTAACCTTGGCAACGTCACTGAAAAATATGACCGGCTTGCTTGGTGCAGACGTATATGTCGGCGAATTAATGCAGGGTGCGGCTGCTGGCCTTGCTAATTTCCTTCCGGCCATCATTTTCTTGGTTGCAATCGCTTTGTCCTTCTCCACCGGCACATCGTGGGGTACGTTTGGTATACTGATTCCTATTGTGATGGCTATTTTCGAGCCGACCAGCGAGTTGCTGATTATCGGCATGTCGGCTTGCTTGGCCGGTTCCGTGTGCGGTGATCATTGCTCTCCGATTTCCGATACGACGATCATGTCGTCGGCGGGCGCACAGTGCGATCACGTGAATCACGTGTCTACACAGTTGCCGTATACGCTGACGGTAGCGAGCATCAGTTTTGTCGGCTATATTTTGGCTGGCTTTGTCCAAAACGTTTTTGTTGTTCTCGGCGTGAGCTTTGCTTTGATGATGGCAACGCTGTTTGTTGTCAAGTTTATGCAAAAGAAGCAAACTGTCTGAATAAAGATAAGTTCGATAATCCGACGCTTTCGAAAGAAAGCGGCGGTTTTTTTGTATCAAGATGGCGAAAAATCGTGCAAAACCCACAAATTTTCGATTTTTTTATGAAATAAACTATTGCATTTCTAAAAAGATGTTGGTATAATACCTTATAGACTTTTTGGAAGCAGCGGCATGGCCGCCGATTCCGTATAGGAGGGCTTTGTTTTGGAAAACAGAAAAAAGGTTGTTCGTGCCAAGGGCAACAAAAACGTCAAGATCAAGGTGATCCCCGGTCACTTTGCGACCAACCACTCTCACGTCAATTACTACGTTGACCTCACCTCGTTGAAATGCACCTATCGTTCGGCGAAAGCGGCGGCAGAGGAGCTGGCGAAGCGCTTTGTGCACAGCACGCCCGTCGACACCATCATCTGCCTGGAAGGTACCAAAATGATCGGTGCGTATCTGGCAGAGGAGCTGGCCCGTCCCGGCAACCTGGGCGTCAGCGAAGGCAACGATATCAACGTGGTACACCCCGAAACCAACGCCAACAACCAGATGTTGTTCCGCGACAACATGCAGGACATGGTGTGGGAGAAG
>JAZQHP010000010.1:0-3056 GCA_045540655.1 Acutalibacteraceae bacterium | reverse complement strand
ATAGGCCGTGCCCTACGATTCTGCGGATAGAGTTGATGTAGGGAACGACCTATGTGTCGTTCCGTCGGGAGTATTAGCGGTATCCATTACTTCACTTCCTGCTCCAACGCCTCAAACAACTCGGAGTTGAAGAACTCATGGATTGTAATACCCAAACCATCACACAACTTCTTAATCGTCGAAACGGTTGTGCTGTTATTCCGACCACTAACGATATTATTCACAGTAGACTGCGTAACACCGCTCATACTACTTAACTTATTGATAGAAATATCGTGTTCCTGACACAACTCAATAATTCTCTGCCGGATCGCTTCGCCGATGGTCATGGGTATCACCTCTTTCCAAGTAAAATGATACCTTTCTGCTATTGAAAAGATTACCCCTTTTGAGTTAAAATAACCCAAAAGGGGTGAAACTATGAAAATATGCACATTTTTTGGTCACGGAGATTGCCCGAATACCATTCAGTCAAAGCTAGAAAACGTTCTGGAAGATCTGATTATTCCAAACCAACGAAAAACTCATCATAGGAACAGTTGTAGATTTTGCGAAGTTCAATGATGACACTCGCACGGATGTTCAATTCACCTGCTTCATATTTTGCATAGGTGGTACGACCGATGTCGCAACCGCGGCGTTGCAACTCTGCACAAAGCTTTTCTTGAGACAAGCCGGCATCCGCACGGAGCCTTCTTAAGTTATCTCCCATATTGCGATCTCTGCGAATTTTCTGTTCCATAGCCTTCACCTCGTATAGCACTCTTGACCAATATTGGTTGCAATCTACCAATATGGTATGCTATACTGAAGCAAAATATTGTCCGCGATACTGGTCAATTTATTGCTAAAGGAAAAGATTATGAAAATATGCACATTTTTCGGTCACAGAGATTGCCCGAATAGTATTAAAACGAAGCTACAAGACGTTCTGGAAGATCTGATTATCCACCACCACGTCAATACGTTTTATGTCGGCAATCAAGGACAGTTCGATACCCTTGTCTACTGCACATTGCAGGGATTAAAGAAAACCTATTCGCACATCCGCGTCGCCGTTGTACTCGCCTATATGCCCGGCAAGAAAACAGAGGACGACCACTACGACGATACCATCCTTCCCGACGGCATCGAATCCACACCACCCCGCTATGCGATCTCTTATCGCAACGACTGGATGCTAAAGCAAGCAGACTACGTCGTCACCTATATCACACACTCCTTCGGCGGCGCGGCGCAATATGCCGGGAAAGCCATACGCCAAAAGAAACCGGTAATCAACCTTGCGGATGTTGAAAGGAATATGACTTAAAAAACAGCCGCGACTCCTTTTAATGAATAATGAATCGTGAAAAATGAATATTGAACAATACAACAAAAAAGACGATTGCTTTCGCAATCGTCTTTTTTGTTGGTGCGAGCGACGGGACTTGAACCCGTACGTCATAGACACACGCCCCTCAAACGTGCCTGTCTGCCAGTTCCAGCACGCTCGCACATTTCCGCTATTGCGGCACGAGTGGTATTATAGCATTGAAGGGGACGGATGTCAACCTGTTTTTGACGATTTTTTTGAAACTTTTTTCAAAAAAGCGCAAAGGATGTCGCGGGGGCACTTGCTCTTTGCAAGCGGGATGTGATATAATTTTTTCACCGAAAGAAAACGAACGGAGGGGATGCCTGTGCATGCCTTTGAAAATGTATGGCGCATCGGTTGGTTGTGCCTGTTTGTACTGTCTGCCAACGGCTTTTGCATGGCGATAACGCGTCCGTGGCTGTTTGCGGTGCTGGTACCGGTGATTCTGGCTGTCAATGTGTTTGCGGGCTTTACCGAACGCACCATCCGCCGCAAGCGGTTTAAAATCTGTTATCACGGTGCCGAATGCCTGTCGTTATTCTGCGCGTCGCTGGTGGTGTCGGTGGCATATCACATGGTGGCGTTTCTGGTGTTTCAAGGCTACGCAACGGAGCTGTTGTTCAGCGCGTTGTTCTGCACGCTGGCACACGCGTTGCTCTTTTGGAACGGCATTATCTGCGTCTATATCACATCCACGCAGCTGGGCATCAAATGGCGGGTCATCGGACTGATCTGCGGCATGATTTTTCCCGCAAACCTCCTTTGCCTGGCGATGCTTCTGCACATTGTGCGGCGCGAGATCGCGTTTGAAACCGACAAGGATATTCTCAACGAATCGCGGCGGGAGGAACAGGTCTGCCGCACTAGGTATCCGATTTTGCTGGTGCACGGCGTGTTCTTCCGTGACAGTCGCCTGTTTGACTATTGGGGGCGCATTCCCGCCGAGCTGAAGAAAAACGGAGCGACTGTGTATTACGGCAAGCACTCGTCCGCCGCATCGATCGCCGACAGCGGCAACGAAATGGCATGGCGCATCAAAACTCTCGCGTCGCATTTCGGATGCGAAAAATTTAACATCATCGCGCACTCCAAAGGCGGTCTGGATTGCCGTTATGCGCTGATGCACGAGGATATCGCGCCGTATGTCGCGTCGTTGACCACCGTCAACACGCCGCACCGCGGCAGTGTGTTTGCCGATTATCTGCTGAAAAAAACCGGCAATGCCTTTCAGCAAAAAATTGCCGCCGCCTATAACAAAGCGGCGCATCTGCTCGGGGATGACGATCCCGATTTCATGGCGGCGGCAACGGATATTACCGCCGCTTCGTGCGCCCGGACCGACAAAGAATGGAAGACGCCCGACGGCATTTTCTGCCAAAGCATCGGCTCGGTGATGACGCATCCGACGAACGGGCGGTTTCCGCTCAATGTCAGTCAGCCGTTGTTGCGGCATATTGCCGCCGAGAACGACGGACTGGTGACCGAGGATTCCTTTGCGTTCGGTGAACGGTATATTCTGCTTCGCCCCGAGGGCAAGCAAGGCATTTCGCATGCGGATGTCATCGATCTGAATCGCCGCAATATCCCCGAGTTCGATGTCCGCGAATTTTATGTGGATCTCGTGCGTGATCTGAAACATCGCGGTTTATAACGGCGTAACACGGTTGTAGGAAGTCGGATCGTAGCCATGTCGTTCTGT
>JAZQHP010000009.1:0-47319 GCA_045540655.1 Acutalibacteraceae bacterium | reverse complement strand
CTGCGGGGGGCGGCGGGGGGCAAGGCCGCCCCCGCCCCGCCGCCCCCGTCGCCGCCTCCGTCGGACGGATTGCCTGATCCGGCGCAGATCGCCAGGCTGTTGCCGCTTCTCGGGCAGTTAAATGCGCCCGATGACAACGCGGCGTTGCTTCGCGCCCTTCGTCCGCATCTGCAAAGCGAGCGGCAAAAGCGGCTCGACGAAGCGGAGAAAATGATGCGCATGATGCGGCTGATGCCGCTGTTGCGCGAATTCGGAAAGGGGGAGGAGTCGCATGACGGATAACGGTGCACTGGTGCCGCACGCCGAAGGTGCGTGTGCGCCTTTGCGGCGCGGCATGGACGCGGACCGGATGTTGCTGTTGGTGCTGATTGCCCTGCTGTGGAAAAACGGCGCATCCCCCGAGTTGTTGCTGGCACTGGTGTATGTGGCGATGTAAGAAAGAGCGGACAAAAAAGCGCCCCGTTCCGTTTCGGAACAGGGCGCTTGATGCTTATTCGGTTTCGATCACTTCGTAGTCCGAGGACAGCAGGACCGCTTCATCTGCCGACACGGACAGCAGACCGCCGCCGACCTTGGCGTAGATCTCGCCGCCGGTCGTCTCGATCTTCATGGTGCAGGGGACGACCGCCGTCACAAACGGGATGTGATTGGCTAAAATCGCAAGGTCGCCTTCCGTACCGCGCAGGGTCAGCATCACCGCTTTGCCACGGAATGCATCGCCGTCGGGAGACGTGATGCGCAGGTTAAAGGTGTTCATACCTTAATCCTTTCCGGCTTTTGCCTTGGCGACCGCTTCGTCAATCGTGCCGACAAACAGGAATGCCGATTCGGGCAGGTCGTCGTGCTTGCCTTCGATGATTTCCTTGAAGCCGCGCACCGTTTCCTTAAGCGGCACATAGGTGCCGGGGATGCCGATGAATTTCTCGGACACGTGGAACGGTTGCGACAGGAAACGCTGGATCTTACGCGCGCGCTGGACAAGCAGTTTGTCCGCGTCGGACAGCTCGTCCATACCCATGATCGCGATGATATCCATCAGCTCGTTGTAGCGTTGCAGGATGCGTTGCACTTCGCGCGCTACGTCGTAATGCTCCTGTCCGAGCACGTCGGGGGACAGGATGCGGCTGGTGGATTCCAGCGGATCGACGGCGGGATAAATACCCTGCGATGCGATGGAGCGCGAAAGCACCGTGGTCGCGTCGAGGTGAGCAAACGTGGTGGCGGGGGCGGGGTCGGTCAGGTCGTCCGCAGGGACATAGACCGCCTGAATGGAGGTGATGGATCCCTTCTTGGTCGACGTGATGCGTTCCTGCAGCGTGCCCATCTCGGTGGCAAGCGTCGGTTGATAGCCGACCGCCGAGGGCATACGTCCGAGAAGCGCGGACACTTCGGAGCCCGCCTGCGTGAAGCGGAAAATGTTGTCGATGAACAACAGCACGTCCTGTCCTTCGCGATCGCGGAAGTATTCCGCCATCGTCAGACCCGACAGCGCCACGCGCATACGCGCTCCGGGCGGTTCGTTCATCTGACCGTATACGAGCGAGGTGTTGCTGATAACGCCCGACTCCTGCATTTCGTTGTAGAGGTCGTTGCCTTCGCGGGTGCGTTCACCGACGCCCGTGAACACGGACAAGCCGCCGTGCTCCTTGGCGATGTTGTTGATCAATTCCATAATCAGCACGGTTTTGCCGACGCCTGCGCCGCCGAAGAGACCGATCTTACCGCCCTTGGAGAAGGGGCAGATGAGGTCGATGACCTTGATGCCGGTTTCGAGGATCTCCTTGGAGGTGGACAGTTCTTCGTAGGAAGGCGGATCGCGATGGATGTTCCAACGCTCGACGTCTTCGGGGTTCGGCTTGTTATCCACCGCGTCGCCCAGCACGTTGAAGATACGGCCGAGCGTTTCGCGTCCGACGGGAACGCTGATGGTCGCGCCCGTGTCGGTGACAACGGTGCCGCGTGTCAGACCGTCGGTGGACGCCATGGCGATGCAACGCACCGCTTTGTCGCCGATATGCTGTGCCACTTCCACGGTAAGCGTGCGCTCGCCGATGGGCATGGTCAGCGCGTTATAAATGGAGGGCAGTTCGCCGCCCTCAAACCGCACGTCGACCACAGGTCCCATGACCTGGGTGACGACGCCGGTGTGGTTGTTTGTCATAGCGTTCCTCTCCTTGTCATCAGCTGCCGCTGCCGGCAACGATTTCAGTAATTTCCTGCGTGATGGCACCCTGACGGGCGGTGTTGTATTCGATGGTCAGGTTGTCGATCATCTGCTGGGCATTCTTGCCCGCGGAATCCATCGCCATGCGGCGCGCCGCGACTTCGCAGGCGAAGCTCTCGCGCACGGCGGCGGCGATACTGCCCGACAGATATTCCACCACTGCCGTTTCCAGAATGGAGGCGCGGTCGGGCTCGAAGATCGTGCCCACGGGGGTGCCCTCGGACGGGGTCAGCGGCAACAGCCATGTCAGCTTCGGGGTCTGCGTCATCATGGACACATACTCCGTTGACACGATGCCGAGTTTATCATAGCTTCCTTCCAGATAGTCCGCACACAGCTTTTTGGCAAGGGCGGACGCGTCCTTGGCGGTGAAATCCTCCGAGGAATAAAACGGAAACTTGCTTTTGTAGCGATCGTACGCCCGCTTGCCGATGGGGAGAATGTGATCCACGTCCAGGTCGTTGACAAGACGGAACACGTTCGCGTTGTAGCCGCCCGCCAGTCCGCGGTCGCCCGCGATCACGATGAGCAGGGTGCGCACGCCGCGCTCCTGCATAAACGGGCTTTTGCGGCTTTCACTGCCGCAGGACAGGTGGCGCATGATGTCGTTGACGGCGCCCAGATAATCACGGGAAGCGAACATGGCGGCGTTGGCGCGGCGGATCTTGGAGGATGCCACCAGCCCCATCGCTTTGGTCAGATGCAGAGTGGAGCTGACGCTTTTGATGCGGGTGCGAAGCTGTTTCATATCCGCAGCCATGAACTCATCACCTCAGCATTTCTTCCAGAGTGGATTTCAACTCATTCACGTCGGCATCCGACCATTGGTTGGATTCGACGCGGGTCACCCAGTCGGCATGCTCCGCCTGCACCTTTTCGTACAGGTTGGCTTCAAAGTCCTTGACAGCAGACGGCTCGATGTGATCGAGGTAGCCGTTGGTGACGGCGTAAATGATCGCCACCTGGCATGCCGCGCGCACAGGGGCGTTGCGGTCCTGCTTGAGCACTTCGACGATGCGTTCACCCAGTGCCAGACGCGCCTTGGTGTCGGCGTCGAGGTCACTGCCGAATTGGGCGAAGGATTGCAGCTCGCGATATTGCGAATAGAGCAACTTGAGCTTGCCCGACACCGCCTTCATCGCCTTGAGCTGGGCGGAACCACCCACGCGGCTGACCGAGATACCGGGGTTGATGGCGGGCATGATACCCGCGTGGAACAACTCGGTTTCCAGGAAAATCTGACCGTCGGTGATGGAGATGACGTTGGTCGGGATATAGGCGGATACGTCACCCGCCTGCGTTTCGATGATGGGGAGTGCCGTGATGGAGCCGCCGCCGTAAGCGGGCGCTACACATGCCGCGCGCTCCAGCAGACGGGAGTGCAGATAGAACACGTCGCCGGGATAGGCTTCACGTCCGGGCGGACGGCGGATAAGCAGCGACAAGGCACGGTATGCCACGGCGTGCTTGGACAGGTCGTCGTAAATGATCAGCACGTCACGTCCCTGCTCGCGAAAATGCTCCGCCATCGCGCAACCCGCATAGGGCGCGATGTATTGCAGGGGGGCGGTCTCGGAGGCAGATGCCGACACAATCACGGTGTACGCCATCGCGCCCGCGCTTTCCAGCTGATTGGCGAGCTGGACGACGGAGGTGTTCTTCTGACCGATCGCGACATACACGCACAGCACGCCCGAGTCGCGTTGATTGATGATGGTGTCCAGCACGATTTCGGTTTTACCCGTCTGGCGGTCGCCGATGATCAGCTCACGCTGACCGCGACCGATGGGGATCATGCTGTCGATCGCCTTGATGCCCGTCTGCAACGGCACCGAGACGCCCTGGCGCTCGATGATGCCGGGCGCTTCGGATTCGATGGGGTGCGTGGCGGTGGCGGCGATGGGACCTTTGCCGTCGATGGGCTCGCCCAGCGCGTTGACCACGCGTCCGAGCATACATTCGCCCACCGGCACCGACAACACTTCGCCGGTGCGCTTGACGACGGAGCCCTCATGCACAGTGTTGTTGTTGGAGAGCAGAGCGACCGACACGGTATCCTCTTCGAGGTTTTGTGCCAGACCGCGCGTGCCGTCCTCGAACTCCACCAGCTCATTGGCCATGCAGTTTTTCAGACCGTAAACGCGGGCGATGCCGTCACCGACCAGAATGACCGTACCGGTTTCCGTCATCTCCACGCGGGATTTATATTGCTTGATCTGTTCTTTGATAATGTTGCTGATCTCTGCAGTCCCATTCATTGGCTGATCACTTCCTTTACCTCTTGTAGCTTATGCCGCACACTGCCGTCGTACACCTTGCCGTCCGCTTCGATGACGACACCGCCGATGACGGCGGGATCTACGGTGTAAGTGGGGAGGACGCGGCGGCGGCACACGCGCACGAGCGCGGCTTCCAGCTTATCGCGCTGGGCGGGTGTGAGGGGGACGGCGCTGGTCACCTTGACGGTGGACAGGCGCTGTGCCTCCCGATACAGCGTTTCGTATTCCGCGGCCACGTCGAACACACGGGAGATATGCCCGCGTTCGCACAGCAGCTGCAGAAGGGATAATACATATTCGGGAAGGCGGTCGCCGAATGCCGCTTCCAGTGCATTGGTACGCTCGGCGGCGGGAATGCCGTAGCACGAGAGAAATTCCACATACGCGGGCTCCTCGCGCAAGACCGTAGTTACCAGCGTCAGTCCTTCGGAAAACGCGGTGGTCTGATCGGTTTCCAGCGCCAGCGCAAACAAGGCTTCGGCATAGCCTTTAGCAATTTGCGTCATGGTCGTCACCTATCGTATCAATAAATGAATCGATCAACTCGCGATGGTCGTCGGCGTTGATCTCGCGGTCGAGCATTTTTTCGGTCAACAGTACCGATACCTCGGCCAGATCCTTCTTGATCTGTTCTTTGGCTTTACGCTGTTCCAGCGCGGCGTCTTCCTGTGCGCGACGGACAATGAGATCCGCTTTTTCCTTGGCAAGCGCCGTCAGCGCGTCTCCGCGGCGTTGCGCGTTGACGCGGGCGGTGTTGATGATCTCATCCGCTTTGTCGTTGGCAGTGGCAAGCGTGGCTTCCCACTGCTCCTGGCTCGCCTGCGCCTTTCTGGCGGCTTCGTCCGCCTTGGCGTAGTCCGCGTCGATTTGCTCTTTGCGGGTGGCGATGATGTTGCGCACGGGTTTGAACAGGAATTTTTTCAGAATCAGAAAGATGATCAGCAGGTTGAGAAGGGAGATCAGGATCTGCCAGAGGTTGACCGATATAATAGGAAGATTATCGACGGTCATTCTTGTTCACCTAACCTCTCATTTGGGCAAGTTTTGCAGAGCTTCGGGCAGGTTCTGCATGGTTTCGGTCAGGATGCCGACCAGCAGATTGGGTGCCACGAAGATGAGCAGGATCGCGATAACGAGCGCGTACAGACCGGTGGTCTCCGCGACGGCGCAGCCCATCAGCATGGTGGTGGTCACATCGCCCTTGCATTCGGGCTGTCTGCCGATGGCTTCGCAAGCCTTCGCGACGGCGTTACCTTCGCCGATACCGGGGCCGATACCCGCGATCATTGCCAAACCTGCGCCCAGCGCGCACATACCCAGGATAATACCGATTGCCATTGCCATAATTACTTCCTCCGTTTGTTTAATTTTTTCTGTTTGCGTTGTTCATAATCGTCTTGAGCGAAACCGCCCGCCACATACAGCATCGTCAGCATGGCGAAGATAAACGCCTGCAAAACACTGCTGAACAGGTCAAAATAGAGAGACAAAACGGCGGGAATGCCGATTTGCAGGAAGGGGAATTCCCCGAGGAACCCGGGCAACCACCCGAGCACCATGGACGACAGTCCCTGCAGACCCGACGCCACCAGAATGGAGATGACCACACCCGACAGGATGTTGCCGTAATGACGGAACGCCATCGAAATGGGCGTGGCGACCTCGCCGATGATGTTCAGCGGGGCGAGGGCGATGGGGCTTGCCAGCTCCTTGACATAGTGCAGGGGACCGCATTTCAGTTTGTAGTAGGTGATCAGGAAGAACACCAGAAGAGCCCAGCCACCGGTGACATTGATATCGGAGGTGGGCGGGAACAGACCGATCAATCCGAGCAGACTGGACAGTGCCGACAGCGCCATCATACCGGCGATAAACGGAACAAAGCCCATAAAATACTCACCCATGTTGGTTTTGACCAGCTTGTCCGCTTGCTCGACGATCCATTCCACAATGACCTGCCGCCGTGTCACGGGTCTGGCGGCGATGCCGTGAGTGAGATACAGACACAAAAACAGCAGGGTCAGGATCACAAGCCAGGAGTTGATCTGTGCTTCGGTGATCACCAGCTGAAGCGCGCCCGAGACCCCTTCAAATTGGGATCGGTAAAACACGTGTGCACCTTCAATGGAAATACCTTCGGACGGCACGTTGGTCAGCACCTCCAAGGCGATGCCGCACACAAGCGGCAACACGGTGAGTACCAGAAGCAGGATGTCCGTCAGTACGAACCGACGGGATTTGACATTCACGAGTCTTTCCCCTCCTTTCGGTGGAACACGGTGTAAAGAGCGATCGCGATGCGGGGGAAGAGCAACGGAATCAGCATGGCGACGAGGTGGAACACATCGAAAAAGCGGTTGATCACGATGCCGATCACCATCACCAGCAGAATACCGAACGTGCGAAGGGTCTGGGAGAGCTTCATGAAGGATTTTGCCTGCTTTTCCTCTTTGGTGACCGCGGACTGAACCGTCAGCCCGAGCAGAAAGAAGTTGGCAACCCCTGTGGCCCATCCGAGCAGATTTCCGAACAACACGGTGAGATCCCAATGCCCCGCTATCAGGAAGATCGCCTGCATCAGCACACTGAAGACCGCTGTTACCGCGGCGATGTACAGCGTGTTCTGACGCACGGTTTTGTCGGGTTTTACCATGCGCTCGCTCCTTTCCAAACTAAAATATAGGTATATTGTACCATATAAAGTGCGTTGCGTCAAAGAAAAAGACAAAAAAGTTCAAAAGAATTTATTCTTCGGTCTGCCAGCCCTTGCACACGTCGATCCACGCGACAGCATGCGCGGCGGTTTGCAGTTCTTCGAGGGTCAGTTCCACGGCGCTTTGCGCACTGCCGGCGGCGGGAAATACCGTTTCAAAACGGGTCAGCGAGCGGTCCAGATACACCGCCACACCGTCGCGGACGGCAAACGGGCACACGCCGCCCACTGCGTGACCGATCCGTTCGGGGGTGTCGGCGGCGGGGAGCATTTTTGCCTTGGTGCGGAACTGTGCTTTGAAGGCGGGATTGTCGATTTTGGCGTCGCCCGCCGCCACGATGAGGATGGCGTTGCCGTTCACATCGAACGACAGCGTTTTGGCGATGCGGGCGGGTTCGCATCCGACGGCGACCGCTGCGAGCTCCACCGTGGCGGAGGATACATCAAATTCACGGATGCGATCGGCGAGCCCGAAGGCGGCCAGATGCGCACGTACCTGTTCTACAGACATGGAGAATGCCTCACTTTCGGTTGCAATAAACAAAGGACTATGCTATACTTTTTACAGCGATACGGTCAGTTCGCGGCCCGTCGGCTCGTAGCGGCGGTAGCGGACCCCCGCCATGTCGAGCATGCGGCGCGAGGCGCGGGTGCTGTCGGTGTCGTGGTATTTGTCGTCCAGATAGATCACTTCGGCGATGCCTGTCTGGATGATGGCTTTGGTGCATTCGTTGCAGGGGAACAGCGTGACATACACGGTGGCACCCTTGAGCGAGCCGAGGTCGGCGTTCAGGATGGCGTTGAGCTCGGCGTGGCAGACGTAGTAATATTTCGTGTCGTACGGATCGCCTGTGCGGTCCCACGGCATCTCGTCGTCGGCGCAACCGCTGGGCATGCCGTTGTAGCCCAGCGACAGGATTTTGTGCTCGGGGCTGACGATGCACGCGCCCACCTGTGTGGAATTGTCCTTGCTCCGCTGGGCGGACAGCAGAGCGATCCCCATGAAATATTCATCCCAGGAAATGTAATCGGTACGTTTCATATATGCGCACTCCTTTATACAAATCTTATAGTATACAGTATACCATATATCGGAACGGGTGACAAGAGGAAAGGAAGGGTTTTATGACGAAACGAGTGACCGGCTTGCTTCTTTGCGTGATCCTGTTGACGGGGCTGTTTTGCGGCTGTACATCGCTGACCTCCGGCGGCGAATCCAATCCATTTGCGGATCAGGAGGCGTTCCGGGAACTGACGGGTACGCGCCGTGCGTTCACGCCCGAAACGCCGCCTGAGCTGTGCATCAACGGTGTCAAAGCGGTGTATGAAACCAAGAAGCGGTGCTATTTCTTCTCCGTGAACGAGGAGGACAAATGGGAAACGCTGATGCCGTCGGCGGAAGGCTATGAAGCGGTGTATGTGACACCGTTTGAATCGATGCCGAAGAAGGAGTTTCTCGCCGCCAACCGCACGGTGAAGGTGGTCCTGTATGATAAGGAGCAATACATCTCCCTGTCGGTGATGTTCACCTCGTTGCCGTTGCTGTCGATGACGACCAAGCAGCTTCCTGCTGACTGGCATTATCATGACGAGGGCGAGGAGCAGAAGGTGTATTATGACGAGGACGGCGAGCCGATTTCGTGCGACTTGTATGCGCCGCCTTCGGACGATCCCGACAAACCCATCGGGGAATACGAAACCTTTCTGGAGATCACCCTGCTTGACCCGCTGGCGGAGAGCCACGGCTATGAAAACGGCTTCACGTCGCTTGCCCGCGCTCACATCCGCGGCCGAAGCAGTCGGAAATATCCGAAGAACAGTTTTAAGCTGGAGCTGTTGCAGGAGACAGACGGTCTGCTCACCGAGCGGGATGCCACCCTGCTCGGCATGCGGCGCGACGGCGACTGGAATCTGAACGGCATGTATGCCGAGCCGACCAAGGTGCGCGATAAGGTGGCGATGGATCTGTGGCTGAACATCACCGCCGACCGCGAAACCCCGGGGATTATCAACGGCTATCGCGGCGAGTATGCGGAGCTGATCATCAACGGCGAATATTTCGGACTGTATCTGATGACCGAGCGGATCGACCGCAAGCAACTGGATCTGTCCGAGGAAGACCGCCTGTTCTTCGCCGAGGCGGACACGGGCAAAACCTTCATGGATTTCCGCAACTGCGAAGACGACGATCTGACGGTGGCGGGCTATTCGCTGGACTGGCCCAAGGAGCGGTCGGATCCGTATGACGAATGGATGGCGATGGAGGAACTGACGCGGGCGACCACGTGGGATATCGAGCGGTTCCGCAAGTGGGCACCGACCTGGATCAACACGGACAGCCTGGTGGATTATGAGGTGTTTATCCAGACGGCGGCGGCCGTGGATAACGTGATCCAGAACACGTTTCTGGTGGCACGCGCCAACGGCGACGGCACCTTCACCTTCTCGTTTATTCCGTGGGATATGGACCAGACCTTCGGCAACCGCTGGCACGGCGATCCGCCGCTGTATACGGGCGAGGATTATTGGTCGTTGACCGACTGGAGCGCGGATTATTACTGGGTGGCGGCGAAGATGAAGCAGACCAATGCCGACGGCTACCGCGATAAGGTCGGGGAGCGCTTCCGCACCCTGCGCGGCAGTGTGATCAGCGATAAGGCGCTGTGCACCATGCTGGAGGAGGAGTTTGCGCTGATCAACGATTCGGGCGCATACATCCGCAACAAAACGCGTTGGCCCGACGGCGGCTACACCGACGATATTTCGGATACGACGTCGTTTGTGACCGAACGCATGGGCATACTGGATTATGAATATTGATCGGGAGGAAACCGGGATGGATACGGTGATGATCCGCGGTTTGCGGGTGTACGCTTATCACGGCGTAAAAGAGGAAGAAAAGCGCAAGGGACAGCCCTTTGTGCTGGATATTGACGTGGCGGCGGATATGACCGCCGCGTGCGAAAGCGATGACATTGAACAGGCGATCAATTATTCGCAGGTGACCAAGGTCGCCGTGGCGACGATGCTGTCCGAAAAGAACGATCTGATCGAGCGCGCCGCGCATCGCGTGGCGACGGCGATCCTGGCGGCGTTCCCCGCGACGGAGGTCACGGTCACGCTCAAAAAACCGCGCGCACCGGTCGGTGCCGACTTTGATTACATGGCGGTGCGGGTGACCAGGAGGCGAGAGGCGTGAAGATCCTGCTGGGACTGGGCGGCAACATCGGCGATGTGAGCGCGCATCTCGATGCGGCGCTCGCCGCGCTCGCGGCACTCCCGC
The DNA here is from genome assembly GCA_045540655.1 of Acutalibacteraceae bacterium. Taxonomy (GTDB): domain Bacteria; phylum Bacillota; class Clostridia; order Oscillospirales; family Acutalibacteraceae; genus RGIG1959. The sequence goes on along the minus strand of JAZQHP010000009.1, from coordinate 36,820 downwards.
ACACCACCGTACTGCGGGAAAGCCCGCGGTATATCACGCCGCCGTGGGGCTATACCGATCAGCCTGCGTTCCTCAACAGCGTGGCGGAGATCGAAACGGCGCTGTCGCCGCGGGCGGTGCTCGGAGCGTGTCTGGGTATTGAAGCCTGCGTCGGACGGGTGCGCACCTTCCGCTATGCGCCGCGCGTCATCGACATCGACGTGCTGTGCGCCGACGGGGTGACCGACGACAGCGAGGAACTGACACTGCCGCATCCGCGCATGCACGAGCGTGCGTTCGTGCTCAAGCCGCTGACCGATCTGTATCCCGACGGCGTGGTGTACGGACACGATTTTTCCGCCGCCGTTGCCGCGATGGATGACGACGGGATTCAAAAAGCCGAATAAACCGACACATCCCCCGCCACCGACAGCGAATCGGCGACGGGGGATGGTTCATATGCACATAAAAAAAGACCGCGGAAAGGGGGAGTAAAACCGCGGTCTCTTTTCTGTTATCGAACGGATCTAACGGTCGGACGAGGGAGGGTCCGTATCGGCGGAGCCGTTCTGTCGGTGAAAACGAAGGCATTGGGTGAGGAGGTATTCGATCTGACCGTTGACGGAGCGGAAATCTTCCTGTGCCCACGCGGCCAGCTCGTCGTAAAGAGTGGGGGATAAACGCAAGGGAATCTGCTTTTTCGGGGCGTCGGCCATGGCTACGGTTGCGGTGCCTCCGATAAGAATGGGGGATATCTCATAAGCAATCTCCTTGCGTGATATGATAATAATACTCCTCTGATATCAAAATAATATCATATTTCCGAAAAAATGTCAAGCTTTTTTGTGCTTTTTACATTCGCTCTTGCAACAGGAAACGAAGTTGTGTATAATAAAAGGTACGATAATTATACGGAAGGGGGCGATGAGCCGTGAAATATACGTGGGACAGCCGTGCGGCGTTCGATCTGGCATCGGTGCCCAGAGCCGTCGGCGGACAGCTGAAACTGGCAAATCAAGGGCAGTTGCGTGTGTTGCTGTGGCTGTGCTGTGTCGGACAGGGGACGTTTGATGCCGAGGCGTGCGCGGCGGCGTGCGGCACATCGCCCGACATCTGCGAGGAAGCGGTGCAGTTCTGGGTGCAACGCGGCATGATTACGGTACAGCCGTACGCTACTGTCCCGCCCCCTGCGCCCGCCGAGCCGGTCGCCTCGACGAAGCAGTCGGCGGCGCCTGCCGAAGAACCGCCCGCGGCGCCGACGGTGACGTTGCCTGTGATGCCGGCGGCGAGCGTACGCCCCGGACGGCAGGAGGTGCTGGCGGTGCGTGCGTCCGACGAGCAGTTTGCCTTTTTGCTGGATACCGCCGCCGCCAAGCTCGGCAAGATGCTGTCACCTGCAGACATGGCGGTGTACCTGTACATCTACCGCGATCTGAAACTGCCGCCCGAGGTGATCCTGCTGATCATCGGCTATGCCGTGAAAAACGGCAAGGCGCGGCTGTCTTATATTGAGAAAACCGCCATCCACTGGGTGGAGCAGGGGTTGACCACCTTTGCCGCCGCCGACGCGCACCTGTGTCATCTGGAACGTTGTCAGGCGGCATGGGCGACGGTGTGCGCCATCGGTAAGCTGGAGGTGGCGCGCCCGACCATGGCGCAGAAGGAAACAGCGTGCCGCTGGATCTACGAATGGAAGCTGGCACCCGAGGTGATCGAAACGGCGCTGCGCTATACCGAGGAAAAGCTCGGCAAGCCCCAGCTGTCCTACACCGATAAATTGCTGGAACGCCTGCACGCGGAAGGGGTTACCACTGCCGAGGCGGCGAACAAGGCGCTCGAGCCCGCCGTGCCCGCACCCGCCCGCAAGAAGGCGGGACGCATGAAGACGGCGCAGGGGCGTGAGCCGTCGTTTGATCTGGGGAACTATGAAGAGATGGCGTTGCGGCATCGTCCGCGATTGCCCGAGGAGGAATAAGCCATGGCGTATTCAAAAGAGATTTATGATGCCGTGCGCAAGGAGCTGTCGCGCCGCCGTGTGTCGGCGCAACAAAAGGCCGATGAACTGCATGCACGGATGCGCCGTGATCCGCGCATCTGTGAGCAGGAGATGATTATGGCGGGGTCGATCCGCAAGCTGACCGCCGCCATCGCCGATAAGCGCGCCTACGAGCAGGTGCTCGCACAGGTGCAGGCGGACAATCTTGCCGCACAGGCGGAAATTGCGCGTCTGCTCAGGGAAGCGGGCGAAACGGTGACGGATTTTCAGCCGCAATACACCTGCAAGATGTGCGAGGACACAGGCTATGTGAACGGCAAATCCTGTGCGTGCCGCCAGGCGTTGCTCAAGGAATATGCCACCGCGGCGCTGTGCCGCATGACGGGCATGAAACCGATGAGCTTTGATACGCTGGATCTGACCTTTTACAGCGATGCCTATGACGAACGTCTGGGATGCTCGCCGCGCGAACATATGGCGAGCGTGATCGACTATTGCAAGCGCTACGCGGCGGGGTTTGACACGTCGCGTCCCAATCTGTTGCTTCGCGGTGCGACGGGCACGGGCAAAACCCACGTGTCCATGGCAATCGCGGCGGGCGCGTGCAAGCGCGAGGCGCACGTGGTCTACGGACCGGTGCAGTCGCTTCTCCGCACGCTGGAGGCGGAGCACTTCGGGCGCGCCGACGGCAATACCGAGGATATACTCATCGAATGCGACCTGTTGATTCTCGACGATCTCGGCACGGAATTTTCCTCGCCGTTTTATACCAGCTCGCTGTACGCGATCATCAACGGGCGCCTGCTGGCGGGTCGCCCGACGGTCATCAGCACCAATCTGGATTCGGCGGCGATCCTCGATCACTACGGTGAGCAGATCGCCTCGCGCCTGATCGGCACGTATGAGCCGCTGGTGTTTGTGGGCAGTGATATCCGTCAACAAAAACTCAACCGCCGATACGCGGCGCAGTAAGGAGGCATCTGCATGGCCAATGAATTGTTCTGCATGGGGTGCATGCAACCGATCAGCGAATTTTCCGACAGCTGTTACCACTGCGGCTATCCCACGGCGGGGCAAAACCCGCAAGGATATCTTCCTGTGCGTACCCAGCTCAGCGGACGGTACACCGTCGGGCGGGCGCTGGAAAAGCGCAAGGACGCGATTATGTACATCGGCTTTGATAAGACCGCGCGCAACGTGGTGCTTATCCGCGAATTTTTCCCCGAAGGACTCGCCCAGCGCCTGTCAATGCAGGTGATGGCGGTGACGGGCAAGGACGGTATGTTCCAGGAGAGCCTGGATGAATTCCGCAAGCAAGCCCGCACCATTGCGCGTCTGCGCGACGTGCCCGCGATGATTCCCGTGTATGATATGTTTGAAGAAAACGGCACGATGTATGTCATTGCCGACCGCGTGGAGGGCGTGCCGTTCCGTCGGCATCTCCAGACACTCGGTGGTCACATGAAATGGGAGGAAGCGCGCCCGCTGTTCGTGCCGCTGATCACCTCCCTGATGGCGATCCATTCCACGGGACTGTATCATCTGGGGATTTCGCCCGATTCCATTTTGTTGGATTCCGAGAATCGTCTGCGTCTGGACGGCTGGCAGATTTCTTTCGCCCGCACGGCGGCGCCGCACTTGCCGAGTGTTTTGCCTGATGGGTATGCCGCGCCCGAGCAATACGAGAAAGCGGCGGTCACGCAGGCGGCGGACGTATATGCGGTGGCGGCGACCATGCTCTATGCCCTGACGGGGGAAGAGCCGCCGCTCGCAACCGCCCGCGTCAGCGGCGAAGCGTCGCTGATGGTTCCTGCGACCGTCGCGGAAAAATGGCCCACGCACATTGCACCGACGTTGTGCGATGCGTTGGCGCTGAATACCGCCACCCGCATTTCCACGGTGGAACTGCTCCGTGATCGGCTGACGGTCGCTCCCGTGGTGGAAGCGTTGCGGGAAGCGCCGATTGAAGAAGAAGAAACGGCACCCGCCAAGGTGGGTGCGGGCTATAAAGCGGCGGTGATCGTGCTGTCGATCCTGTGCGCGGTGCTCGCGGGCGCGATCGGCTGGCTGATGGTGACGTGGCATCCGTGGCAACCCACAGAGCCCACCGAAGATCCCACCGTCACCACCACCACGACCTTGCCGACGGTGGTGAATACGTTTGATTCCTCCGCGTATGCGGTGGAAGAAATCGTCGGTCTGACCATGGCGCAGATCAAGGGACGCCAGCTTCGCGGCAACATGAGTGTGAAGGTGGTCGGCACCAAGTTCAGCGACACCGTGCCGCCGGGGGTGATCCTGTCGCAGGATCCGACGCCCGAAAGCTCGGCGGAGGTCAGCACGGTGATCGAAGTGTACCTGAGTGCGGGCGCGGAGAAAAAGCGCCTGCCCGATCTCAAGGGCTGGGACCGCATTGCGGCACGCGCCTATCTGGAGGCGCTCGGCTACACCGTGTCGGAGGTGGAGGTCACCGTCTCCGATCAGGAGCGCGGATGCGTGGATACATCGTTCCCTATCCCGGGTACCGAGCTGACGCTCGGCGATGAGGTGGTACTGCACATCAGCAATGTGCCGACGACGACCACCACCACGACGACCACCACCACGACCACGATGACCACCACCACGACCGGCGGTGTGTTTTCCGCCAGCGGGCGTCCGCTCACCTGACGGCGGTGCGATTGACTTTTGATGAGAAACAAGCTATGATATACCTACGCAGTAAAGCGACTGACGAAAGGATGTGTCGAACGTGTCCGATGACCCGACGGCGGCCAATGCCCTTTGGGGGATCTTATGGATGATCGTATTGTTTATATTGAATATGCTGGTGTCCTTTGCACAGCTGGCGCTGGTGGCGTGCAACGACGCGCAACTGGCAAAGGCGGCGGAGGACGGCGATAAGCGTGCTGTGCGCGCCCAAAAACTGATGGACCGCTCGGTGTCCTTCTCCGAGCGGGTGCGGCTGTGCAATGTGCTTCTGGGCTTCGGTTTTTGCGCGGCGGCGTTCTGGACGGTGTACCGCCCGTTCCGTGAATGGCTTATGACCATGATGCCGACGCTGTCGACGGTGATCCCGTCGATGATCGCGGCGGTGGTGACGGTGCTGGCGGCGACCGTACTCTGGCTGTTGCTGGGCGAGCTGTTGCCGCGACGCGTGGTGTTTGTCAAAGCCCAAAGCATCGCGACGGGCATGGTGGGCTTCCTCGGCTTCATGCTGGCGCTGGTGACACCGCTGGACATCGTGCTGTCGGGGCTTGCCAACGGGCTGTCGCGCGTGTTCGGTGCCGATCCGTCGGCGATCGACGGCGAGGTGACGGAGGAGGAAATCCGCCTGCTGGTGGACGTCGGCGAAGAAAAAGGCGTGATTGAAGGCAGTCAGAAGGAAATGATCAACAACATTTTCGAGTTTGACGATCTGATCGCGTCGGATATCATGACCCCGCGCACCGATGTGGAAGCCATCGAAGCGGACGATACGATTGACGATGCGCTTAAGGCATCGGTGGATAACGGTGTTTCGCGTCTGCCGGTGTATGAGGAGGACATCGACCATGTGGTGGGTGTGCTGTACATCAAAGATCTGTTGCCCTATGTCGGCAAAGCGTTGCCCGAGACGGTGACGGTGCGGTCGATGATGCGTGAGCCGCTGTTTGTCCCCGAAACGAAAAAGTGCGGCGATCTTTTCTCCGAAATGACCGCGCTTCATGTGCAGATGGCGATGGTCGTCGACGAATACGGCGGCATCGCGGGCATCGTGACGGTGGAAGATCTGCTGGAATCCATCGTCGGCAACATGCAGGACGAGTACGATAACGAGCAGGAAGAGGTCACGATCATCGACGATTACCACTATGAGATGGACGGCGCCACCGACATCGAGGAAGTGGCGGAATTGCTCAAGCTGGAAATTCCCGAGGGCGATTATGAAACGCTCGGCGGCTTCGTGCTGTCGAAGCTCGGACAGATTCCCGGGGCGGATGACCATCCGCAGGTGACGTTTGAAAACGCGGAGTTTACGGTCATGTCCATGGAGGATCGCCGCGTGGCACGGGTACATATTGAGATCACGCCCAAGCCCACGTCCGACGACAAGGCGGAGGAGCTTCCGAAGGAAAAAGGACTGCTCAAAGCCCGCTCGACCCAAAGCGGTAAAAAGGATAAAGAATAACGCAAAAGCGGATCGCTCTCCACGAGAACGATCCGCTTTTGTATACAGCCCCCACTATACACCGGCTGTTCCGATGGGTAACGATTCGTAGGGAACGACCTGTGTGTCGTTCTGTTATGAATCCCCCCGGTAGAATCGGGGGAGTTATTTTACGCCGAAAAGCGACAAAAAGCGGTGGCATCGTCATCCGATGCCACCGCTTTTTCAGCGGGATCAGTTGGTCAAGGCGTAGAGGATAATCAGGCGAACGTCCGTGGTGTCCAGTCGTCCGCTGCCGTTCATATCCGCCGCTTTGAATTGCTCGTCGGTGAGAGCACCGGCGTCGGTGAGGGTTTCGAGCATGACCATGCGCGCGTCATAGGTCGTCACGTCGCCGTCGCCGTTGACGTCGCCCATCAGCGTGGGCTCTTCCACGGGCGGGTCCGGATCCACAGGCGGGTCGACCGGCGTCTGCGGGGTGACGTTGACGTTGGTTTCCACGTAGGTGGGCGCCGATCCGAAGAACAGGTAGCTGATGACGACGTCCTTGCCGAGGTAGTTATACAGCGTGGTGGAATTCAGCGTCCAGGTGGTGGCGGAGGTATCCGTCAGGAACTGACGCAGGTCGATGCAGGCAGTTTCGCTCTTGGTGACGTACTGTTGGTTGCTCGTGTAGGAATCCCACGTAGGCACGCCGGAGGTAAACAGCGTATTCGTATTCGTGGCGTCACGGAAGAGGAAATAGGGCGCGGTGGTCGTGTTGTTGTACAGACCGAACGTAAAGCTCGCGCCGTCCGGAACGGCGATCGAGTAGTACAGATACGGTGTTTGGTTGAGGTCAAGATTGACAGGGGTGCTCACGGAGCTCCAACCGGTGTTGGTGGGTTGGTCGCCGAGACCCATGACGGTCAGCAGATCCACCTTTTGCGCCACTTCGGGAGCATAGGGTGCGCAGTGAGCATAATAGGGATTCGACGGGGTTGCCGCTACGCCGTATGTCACATCCACGGCGCTCCAGTCGTAATCGGTGTATTCCGCGATGCGCAGAGTACGCAGGGTGACCGCCGAGGAAGCGGCATCGCCCACGGAATAGACGCGTACGCCTTGAATGGTGACGGAGGCTTTGTCGGCAAATTCCGCGATGTCGGAGAGCGGCACGTTCACGGTGTAGGTGCCTGCGGGCAGATCGCCGTCGGTGCCGGGCTTGAGATAGGGGATCAGGGAGATGTGCGTATTATCCACCAGCAGATAAATGTTGGTGAACGCACCCACGTCGAGGTCCGCCACCAGGCGGCTGTCGTCGACAAACGCGCGAAGCGGATCGTCCACGGTGTAATCCATAAACGGATACAGACTGTTGGTGTTTTGGATGGTGGTGACATTCTTCGGACGGGATGCGGTCACCGTGCCTGCGGCACTCGGGACCCACAGGCCGGGATCCGCGGGAAGCAGGCTACCCTTGGTTTCGGGGAAGCTGCCCGCGTACACGAGCGCGTCGACCGCGTTGTTGAGCTTCAGCGCGGCAAGGTTGAGATCCGCTTCCGCCAAAGAGGTGTTGGTCAGCGACGATGTTGCCGAGGTGAGCGCGGTCTGCATCGCGTTCCAGGATGCGGAGGTGTAGTGCGCCTGCGTGCGAAGTTGAGCGCGGGCGATGGCGCGTTGCAGATTGCCGCCGTCGGTGATGCCGTCGGACTTGTTGGTGAACAGCTGGATGTGACAGACATCCGCGCGGACTTGAAAGCCGACGGTAAAGACGGTCAGACTGTTCACCGTGAAGGTGGCAGACGGATCGAATCCGCACATTTCAAACGCATCGGAGACGTCGTAAATATCACGGAAAACGCCTTCCATGCCGTCCTGATCCATGGCACTGAAGCCGTTTTCAATGCCGCTGTTGAGGTGGACGATGTCGGTTTTGCCGTTTTGTGTGATGTTCAGCTGCATGATCCACGCGTTGTCCGCGTCGAGATCCAGCTTTAGGAAGACCTGATCGCGTTCGGGACGGACGGTGTAGGATTCGTAGTTGACAACCGCCGCCCACATGTTGCCTTCGGTGCGCGTGTTTTCCATGATGAAGCCGTCGTCGTGCTGGGTGAGGACCGGCACGCTGGAGTTGACCCAGTTGCTTGTCGACAGCGAATAGTTTTTGATCGAGGTCAGCGAGGATTCGGAAATGGAGACCTTTTCTTTTGTCAACGCGCCGATGGCGTGAGACAGGTTGATGTAAGCCGTCTGCACCGCCGTTGCCGAGCTGTTCAGCGCGGATTTCGCGGCGTTGAGTGCCGCGGTCATCGCCGTCACGGTGGAGGCGACGTAGCCGTCGGAGCTGATCATATCCGCTTCGGCGATCAGGGCTTGCAGGGCGGCACGATCGGCGGCAGAGGTGCCCGACGGGGCGTTATAGCCGTCGCCCGAGCCGAAGAACATGTAGTGAAGCACGACGTTCTTGAACTTGGCGTTATACAATGTGAGCTGATCGATCTCCCACCAGGTGGCGTTCGGGTCGGTCACATACTCGCGCATATCGATGCAACCCGTTTCGCCGGTGACGGCATATTGCTCGTTATTCTGATAGGTGTTCCACGCATCGTTGGTGGCGTTCAGGACCGCACCACCCTTGGAGGCATCCAGGAAGGTCAGCCAGTTGGCGGTGGTCATGTCGCTGATGAACGAGAAGCAGAAGTTGGAGTCGGCGGGCTGACTGAAGGAATAGTAGAGATAGGGCGTCTTCGTCAGATCGACGCGGAAGTTCAGCGGCGCGGAGGAATAGTTGCCGCCTGCCGTCCAGGCGCTGATGACCGCATCGTTGCCGATACCGGCCGCCGCCAGCAGATCCTGCTTTTGCGACACGATCGGAGCGGTCGCAGAGCCGTGCGCGAAATAGCGATGCGCGGGGGTTGCCGCCGGGGTGGCGGAGGTGGCGGGGGCGGAAGGCACCGACGCGTACAGCACGGGCGAATACGCGGCGTTGGCACCGCTGCCGATGACAGCCACGCGGTTGACGGTTGTATCGGTGGTTGCGTTACCGAGGATCGCCGCCGAGAAGCCGGTGGTCGTCAGCGTGCGGGCGGTCGCCTGCACGTCGAGGTCGATCCGGAGGTTTTCGCGGTCACCGTAGGGGTTGTAGCGATCGGTGACAGGGGAGTAGGTGATGCTGCGGAGCGTATCACCCGTGACGGTCAGCAGGCGGACGTAGCCGTCGCCGCAGCAGCTGGGCACCGAGGCGATATAGTGCTCGTTGGCGTAGAAGGCGGGGTCCTCCGCTTCGACAAACTGATAGTCGGCGAGGATCTCATAGACCGTGCGGCCGTCGGAGGCAGTCTTTTCCAGACACAGCGAGCCATCGTCATGACCGCACAGCACCGCTTTGACGTTGGGGTTGGGGTCGACGATCTTGCTGAAGATCAATTCGGCACGGCCGTAGCGACGCGCCGTGTTGTTCTGGAGGTATTGGTGGGTGGTGATGATGGCGGTACGATGGCGGTAGGTTTTCAGCACGTCGTTCGCCCAGGCGATGGTTTCGTCGTCGGCTTCAAAGCCGTAGCCGAGATGCATCATGATGAAGTCGACGTTGCCGATGGTGACAAGGTCGTAGTGCGAGCGGTTGTTGTTCAGGCTGCCGCCGTACCAGCGCTCGGCATTGTAGCGGGAGGCGGGGAAGGTCTTCCAGTACATCGAGTAGTCCGATGTCGTGTTGGGACCGGCGGTATAATCGGTCGGTGTGTAGTCTGCCACATCGTGGTTACCGGACACCACGCCGTTCGGAAGACCGGCGGCTTCGGCGTAGCTCATCGCCTTGCTGGCGACGCCCCACTGGGCGGGTGCCACCGCCGCGTAGGGACGGTCATCGACGAGGTCGCCCGTGGTGAAAATGTAGCCGATATCGCCCGCGGTGTATTGCTCGGCGGCGTATTGGTAAATTTTGTAATAATACTCATTCAAGTCGGCAAACTTGGTGTAGTGCTGGGGGTCGGTCGACCAGATCATGGTGTCGGAGCCGTTGGTGACGTAGTCGAGCACCGCCGCGGCGTAGATTTTGCCGCCGCAGTTGTAGGTGGCGATATCCACCTGCTCGGACACGCGTCCTTCGCCGAGGAAGGAGCCGATCGTATCCCATGCGCCGGTGGCGGGACGGAACACCTTGACGGCGATGCGTTCGCCCTGCAGGGTGGAGCCGCTGTAAGCGACGGTGACCTTACCGGTGGTTTTGCCGTTCAGGTTGATGCCGAAGATCTGGTACGGCATGCCTGCTGCCGACGAAGCGGTGATGCCCGCACCGGTATAACGCAGATCATACACGTCCTGCGCCGAATAGGTGCCAAGCCCGTTCAGGCTCAGCGAGCCGTCCTGCGTCGTGCTGTAAAATGCCTGCAGTTCGAGCGGCTCAGCGGCGTAGGTTGTGACCGTGCTGTCCGAGGTGAGCGAGCCGTTCACGAGGGTGTAAGCGGCTTCGGCAGATGAGGACACGAGGAAGGTCAGCGGCTCGTAGGTCGTTTCTCCTGCCGAGTCGGTTGCCTGCATCATCAGCGTGTACAGACCGTCGGCGAGATTTTTCGAAGCGGGGGTGAAGGAGACGGTGGTGCCTGTTCCGAGCGAGGTGCCTTCCAGGCGGGTATCGCACGCGGACAGTGTGCGACCGCCGCGCGCGGCGTAGGACACGGTGATCGTGTCGGACGGTGCGACGGTGTCGTACGGATCGATATTGACCGTGACAACGGGCTGGGAGGTGCTGGCGGCAACCGACAGACTCATGCCTGCCAGAGGCATCGCCAGCAGTGCCAGGCACAGCAGGAGACTGCAACATTTTTTGAACATAGTATTCCTTCTTTCCCTTATAAATTCTTATATATAGGGGCGATATGTACAGTATATCAAACAAATGTGGAAAAAACAAGGGTAAATTTACCGAAAATAGCCCCCTTGACGAACGAAGGGAGAGCGTGTATAATACAATAACGAACAAATGTTCTTAAATTGAGCAACGGGGGTCTTGTGGATGCGGTGGTATGCGTGTATTGATCTGAAATCGTTTTATGCATCGGTGGAGTGCGTGGAACATGGATTAGACCCTATGACGGCGCATTTGCTGGTGGCGGATGCCGCGCGCACCGACAAGACTATCTGTCTGGCGGTATCGCCGTCGCTCAAAAGTTACGGCATCTCGTCGCGCGCACGTTTGTTCGAAGCCAAGCAGGCGGTGGCGCGTGTCAACGCCCGACGGCGGAACGCCGCTCCGCACGGGCGATTGACGCATGAAGCGCTGGATGCGACACAGATGACGGCGGATGCTGCGCTCGGCTTTATTACCGCCGAGCCGCGCATGGCGCTGTATATGGATTACAGCACGCGGGTGTATGATGTGTATCTGCGGCATGTGGCACCCGAGGATATGCACGTGTATTCGGTGGATGAGGTGTTTGCGGATCTGACACCGTATCTGAAGGCGACAGGGGAATCCCCCGAAGCGATGGTGTCGCGTATGGTGCGGGATGTGCAGGCGCGAACGGGCATTCCCGCGGCGGCGGGCATCGGCACCAATCTGTATCTCGCCAAGGTGGCTATGGACATCGTCGCCAAGCACGCGCCGCCCGATCCGTACGGTGTGCGCATAGCACGGCTGACGGAGGAATCCTATCGGCGCACGCTCTGGACGCATCGTCCGCTGACGGATTTCTGGCGGGTGGGACGCGGCTATGCGCGAAGGCTGGCGGACTTTCGGTTGTATACGATGGGGGATGTGGCGCGTTGTTCCCTGCGGCACGAGGATATGCTGTACCGTGTGTTCGGTGTGAATGCGGAACTGCTCATCGATCACGCGTGGGGCATAGAGCCGTGTACCATGGCGGACATCAAGGCGTATCGCCCGACGGTGAACAGCCTGTCCACGGGGCAGGTGCTCCCGCGTCCTTATCCGTCGGACAGGGCGCGGCGGATCCTGCGGGAGATGACCGAGGCGATGGCGCTGGATCTGGTGGCACGGCGGCTGATGACCGATCAGCTGGTGCTTCATGTCGGCTATGACATTCAGAATCTGTCCGATCCGACGCGGCGACTGTACTATCGCGGTGAGGTGACGACGGATCCTTACGGACGCGCCGTGCCGCGGCATGCGCACGGTACGCGGCGGCTGGCGCTGACCTCCTCCACCAAAGAACTGTGTGCCGCGGCAGAAGGGCTGTACGACGAGATCGTACAGCCGGGGTTGCTGGTGCGACGTCTGAACCTGACCGCGGCGCGGGTGGTGCGCGAAGAGGATGTGTGTGCCGCGCCCGAACAGCTGTCGCTCTTTGAGGAGGCGGCGGTCGGACGGGCGCTTGCCGCCGACCGCCGTCGGCGCGAGCGCGCCATGCAGGAGGCGATGCTGTGGATCCGCTCCCGCTACGGCAACAACGCGGTGTTTAAAGGCATGGATCTGGAAAGCGATGCCACGGCGCTCGAACGCCATCGGCAGATCGGAGGACACAAGGCATGAACGAGGAGACGTTTGCATATACGGATATTCTGCATGAGCACCGTCCCCGCTCGGCGGCACATCCGCCGATGGGCACGGAGAAGCGCGCCGCGCAGTTTGCGCCGTTTGCGGCGCTCAAGGGGCACGAGGAGGCGGTGGCGGAGACGGCGAGGTTGACCGAGCGGGAGATCTGTCCCGATGAGGCGGTCGCCGAGGAGATCGACCGTGTGCTTCGCGGCATCGAGCAGGAAGCGCGCCCGACAGCGGTGATGCTGACCCGGTTTGAGCCCGATGCCCGCAAGGCGGGCGGGCGCTATCTGCGCTCCCGCGAGGTGGTGTTGCGCATCGACCGCTTCCACGGGGAGCTGGTGCTCGAAGGCGGCGAGCGGGTGCCGACGGCATCGCTGACGGCAGTCGAACGGTGCGGATAAGCGGGCGAAAAAACGGCAAAAACGGCGCGCAAACGCGAAATATTCATAGTTATTTTATTTGCGTTTTAAAGGAAAATATGATATGATTATAAGGATAATAGGGTTTTATACCTTTTTTGTGAAAAAATCGCGAAAATACGGCGGAAAGGAGCGGTGTGTGTATGGTGATTTTCGGAGTGGATCCCGGCTTTGCGATTGTCGGCTGGGGCGCGATCCGTTATGAGCGCGGGCGATATTTGCCGATGTGCTACGGTGCGATCACGACCGAGGCGCACACCCCGTTCAACGAACGCCTCGAACGCATTTATCAGGATACCGTCACCTTACTGGAGAAGGTCCGACCCGATGCCCTGTCCATCGAAAAGGTGTATTTCACCAGCAACAAAACGACGGCGGTGCAGGTGTGCGAAGCCCGCGGGGTGATCCTGCTGGCGGCACAGCAACACGGAATCCCCGTGTACGAATACACGCCGTTGCAGGTGAAATGTGCCGTGACGGGCTACGGCAAGGCGGAAAAACCGCAGGTGATGGACATGACGCGGCGGCTTCTGAATCTGAAAGAGGTACCGCGCCCTGATGACACGGCGGATGCGCTGGCGATGGCGATCTGCCATGCGCAAAGCGGCGCGTCGGTAACCAAACAACGATTGACGCGACTGCGCGAAGGAGGATGACCGTATGCTGTACAGTGTGCAGGGAGAATTGATCCACGTCGAACCGAATATGGCGGTCGTGTGTTGCGGCGGTGTCGGCTTCCGATGCCGCATCACGATGAACACCGCGCGGCGGTTGCCGAAGCTCGGATCGCAGACGATGCTGTATACGATGATGGATGTGCGCGAGGATGCCATTGAGTTGTTCGGCTTTGCCGAGCAAAAGGAGCTCGATTGCTTCAAACAGCTCATCGCCATCACGGGCGTCGGTCCGAAGGCGGCGATTGCGGTGCTGTCGGAGCTGTCGCCCGATCAGGTGGCACTCGCGGCGGCGAGCGGCGATCACAAGGCGTTCACCCGCGCGCAGGGTGTCGGCCCGAAGCTCGCGCAACGCATGGTGCTGGAGCTCAAGGACAAGGTCGGCGCGCTGGCGACGACCCCCGGCGTGACCTTGCCGACAGGCAATGCCGCCGTCCCGGTCGGCAACGCCGCCGAAGCCGTGAAGGCACTTGCCGTGCTCGGCTTTTCGCAGGCGGAGGCTGCCGCCGCCGTCGGCAAGCTCGACGAGACCCAGCCCGTGCAGGAACTGGTGCGACAGGCACTTCGCCTGCTCGCGAAATAATGCGCATCGCGCAAGGAAAGAAGGGCGACCCGCTTGAGTCAGGATATGGATCTGGAAAACCGTTTGGTATCCATGGAATATTTGCCCGAGGATGACGGCGACAATCCGCTTCGTCCGCGCACGTTGGAAGAATACGTCGGGCAACAAAAGGTCAAAGACAATCTGAAGGTATATATCGAAGCGGCGAAACTGCGCCGCGAGGCACTCGATCACGTGCTGTTGTACGGTCCTCCGGGATTGGGCAAAACCACGCTGGCGGCGATCATCGCCAACGAGTTGCAGGTCAACATCCGCATCACTTCGGGACCCGCCATCGAGCGCCCCGGGGATCTGGCGGCGATGCTGACCAATCTGGACGAGGGCGACGTACTGTTCATCGACGAGATCCATCGTATGCCCCGCGCGGTGGAGGAGATCCTCTATCCTGCGATGGAGGACTTCGCCATCGATATCATGAACGGCAAGGGACAGGGGGCCGCGAGCATCCACCTGCCGTTACAGCATTTTACGCTGATCGGCGCGACGACGCGCGCGGGACAGCTGTCCGCGCCCCTTCGCGACCGTTTCGGTGTGCTGTCGCGCCTGGAGTTGTATACGCCCGAGGAGCTGGCGCTGATCGTCAAGCGTTCGGCGGGCATTCTGGGAGTACCGTGCACGGCGGACGGCGCGCTGGAGATCGCGTCGCGCTCCCGCGGCACACCGCGTATTGCCAACCGCCTTCTCAAGCGTGTGCGCGACTTCGCGCTGGTGCTGACGGGCGGCGAGATCGACGAGCGCACCGCACGCATTGCGCTGTCGCGCATGGAGATCGATGAGCTGGGACTGGACATGGTCGACCGCCGTATGCTGACGGCGATGATCGAGCATTACCGCGGCGGTCCGGTCGGACTGGAAACGCTCGCGGCGATGATCGGCGAAGAAGCGGTGACGATTGAAGACGTATATGAGCCGTATCTGATGCAGATCGGCTTTCTCAGCCGCACACCGCGCGGACGTGTGGTGCTCCCGGCGGCTTACGAGCATCTCGGCATCCAACCTGTCGGCGGACAGGGTGACGGCGGTCAACAAACGTTGTTTTAAAAAGGAGGCGCGCGCATGAGAGCGGCCGATCAATGGAAAGACTATGAATTGCTGGACACCTCCGACGGCGAACGGCTGGAGCGGTGGGGCGAGATCATTCTGATCCGTCCCGATCCGCAGGTAATCTGGAACACGGGGCGGCGGCATCCCCTTTGGAAAAAGGCGCATGCGCGCTATCACCGTTCCCGCACGGGCGGCGGACAGTGGGAAGTGTACAAGCCGCTCCCCGATGCGTGGGAAATCGGCTATCACGATATGCGGTTCCGCTTAAAGCCGATGGGCTTCAAGCACACGGGACTGTTTCCCGAGCAGGCGGTCAACTGGGACATGATGGACACGCTCATCCGCGAAGCGGGTCGCCCCATCAAGGTGCTCAACCTGTTCGGTTACACGGGCGGCGCGACACTCGCGTGCGCCAGAGCGGGGGCACACGTGACCCATGTGGATGCGTCCAAGGGCATGGTGACCTGGGGACGTGAAAATGTCACGGCGTCGGGACTGGCCGACAAGCCCATCCGCTGGCTGGTGGATGATTGCGGCAAATTTGTTGCGCGGGAACAGCGTCGCGGCAACACATACGACGCCATCCTGATGGATCCGCCGTCCTACGGACGCGGACCGGGCGGCGAGGTGTGGAAGCTGGAGGAACAGATCTTCCCCTTTGTGCAGGAATGTGTCAAGCTGTTGTCTGACAATCCGCTGTTTGTGGTGATCAATTCGTATACGGCGGGCTTGTCCCCGTCGGTGATGCAGTATATTCTGGGAAGCCTGATGGAGGGCGGTCGCGTGACCGCCGATGAGATCGGACTGCCCGTCACGCACAGCGGGCTTTGCCTGCCGTGCGGATCAACTGCCGTGTGGACGGCAAAATGAGGTGAACCGTATGTCCGGGATGTTGATACAGGCGAAGGCGCTCCGCTTTGCGTATCCGAGCGAGGAGATGACCCCCGAAGAGGTGCTTTGCGGGATCGATCTGGCGCTGGAAAAGGGGAGCTTTACGGCGATTCTCGGACACAACGGATGCGGCAAATCCACATTCGCGAAGCACTGCAATGCGCTGTTGCTTCCGACGGGCGGACAGGTGCTGGTGGCGGGTATGGACACCGCGGAAGAGGATCGGCGGCTGGACATCCGCCGCACGGTCGGCATGGTGCTCCAAAACCCCGACAATCAACTGGTTTCCACCATTGTGGAGGAGGATGTGGCGTTTGGTCCCGAAAATCTCGGGGTGGAGCCGCAGGAGATCCGCCGCCGCGTGGATGCGGCGCTCACCGCCGTCGGTATGTACGAATACCGCGAGCATGCCGCGCACAAGCTGTCGGGCGGGCAGAAGCAACGCGTCGCGATTGCGGGCGTGCTGGCGATGAAGCCGGACTGCCTGGTGCTCGACGAACCGACAGCCATGCTCGATCCGCAGGGACGTGCCGAGGTCATGGACACGGTGCACCGTCTCAACCGCGAGCAGGGGATGACGGTGGTGCTCATCACGCACTATATGGAAGAAGCGGTGCAAGCCGACCGTGTGGTGGTGATGGACAGCGGGCATGTGATCGCCGACGGTACGCCGCGTGAGGTGTTTTCCCGCGTACAGGCGCTCCGCGAGGTGGCGCTCGACGTGCCGCAACCGACCGAGCTGTGCGACCGTCTGCGCCGTCAGGGCATCGATCTGCCCGAAGGGGTGCTGACCGAAGAGGAATGCATTGAGGTGCTGGCGCGTGTGATGGAGGGATCCTATGGCTGTTCTTGAGTTGCGGCAACTGCGGTATGTGTATGCCGCGGGCACGCCGTATGAAAAGGTCGCGCTCGATGACGTGTCGCTGTCTGTGGAAGCAGGCGATTTCATCGGCGTGATCGGACACACCGGCTCTGGCAAATCCACGCTGGTGCAACATCTGAACGGACTGCTTCGCCCGACGTCGGGACAGGTGCTTCTCGACGGGAAGGATATCTGGGCGAAGCCCAAGGAAATCCGTCGGGTGCGCTTTCGTGTCGGTATGGTGTTTCAATATCCCGAACACCAGCTGTTTGAAGAAACCGTGCGCCGCGATATCGCGTTCGGTCCGAAAAATATGGGACTGTCGGACGTGGAGATTGAGCGGCGCGTACAAAAGGCGGCATCCTTTGCGGGGCTTCGCGAAGACCTGCTGGAATGTTCGCCGTTTGACTTGTCGGGCGGACAGAAACGCCGTGTCGCGATTGCGGGCGTGATGGCGATGGAGCCCGAGATTCTGGTACTGGATGAACCGACGGCAGGATTGGATCCCCGCGGACGCGAGGAACTGCTGTGTCAGATCAAGCGGTTTGCCGCCGCCAACGGCACGACGGTGCTTCTCGTGTCGCACAGCATGGAGGATGTGGCGCAGGTCGCTGACAAGGTGCTGGTGATGAACGGCGGACGCGCGGCGATGTACGGTCCGACGGCGCAGGTATTTTCCCGTGCCGACGAGCTGACCGCGATGGGGCTGTCGGTGCCGGCGGTGACCCGCATCTTTATGGGGCTTCGCGAACGCGGGTTGCCCGTGGGCGATAACGCTTACACCGTCGATCAGGCGGTGCAACGGCTGTTGCCGCTGTTGAAAGGGGGGCGCCCGCATGCTGACTGACATTACCATCGGGCAATTTTTCCCCGGAGACAGCCTGCTTCACCGCATGGATCCCCGTGTGAAAATTTTGTTGACGGTCGCGTATGTAGCGGCGGTCTTTATTCCGAAAAACTGGGCGGGACTGGGGCTTGCCGCGGCGTTTCTGGTGCTGGCGGTGGCGTGTTCCCGCCTGCCGGTGCGGTTGATCTGGAAAAGCATCAAGCCGATTCTGATCGTGGTGCTGATCACCGCCCTTCTCAACGTGCTGTACGTACAAAGCGGCACGGTGCTGTGGGAATGGCGCTTCCTGTGCATTACCACGGGTGGTCTGATCCACGCCGCGTTTTTCACGGCGCGTATTCTGTGTCTGATCACGGGTAGTTCTCTGCTTACCTACACGACGGGACCGACGACGCTGACCGATGCGCTTGAACGGTTGATGAAGCCGCTGAAGGTACTGCGTGTGCCCGTACACGAGCTGGCGATGATGATGAGCATCGCCCTGCGGTTTATTCCGACGCTGATCGAAGAAACCGACAAGATCATGGCGGCGCAAAAGGCGCGCGGTGCGGATATGGAAAGCGGCAATGTGCTCGCACGTATCAAGGCGCTGATGCCGGTGCTGATCCCGCTGTTTGTGTCCTCCTTCCGCCGCGCGTATGAGCTGGCGACGGCGATGGAATGCCGTTGCTACAACGGCGGTGAGGGTCGCACCCGCATGAAGAGCCTGCACATGGCGGGACGCGATGCGGCGGCGATGACGGTGATGGCGATGCTGATCGCCGGCATGATTCTGATGAATATATGGTTGCCGCCGGTGGTGTGATCCCCCGGACGGCATCGGATAGAAAAGGGGGGTGCCGTATGGCGCGGTTGTTGTTGACGTTGCGGTATGACGGTACCGCCTATCACGGCTGGCAGGTCCAGCAAAACGCGGTCACGGTGCAACAGGTGTTGCAGGATGCGGTGGAACGCATCACGGGCGTGCGAAGCGGCGTGACGGGGTGCAGTCGCACCGACGCGGGTGTGCATGCGCGGATGTTCTGCTGTGCTGTTGACAGTGAGACACCGCTCCGCGGCGACAAGCTGTGCGCCGCCCTCAATGCGGTGTTGCCGCGGGATGTGGCGGTGTATGACGTAAAGGACGTACCCGATGCGTTTCATCCGCGCTACGATGCGCGCGGCAAACGCTATGAATATGTGATTTACAACGGTCGCCACCGCGATCCGTTCATCGACGGATATGCCTGGCATATCCGCTATCCGCTGGATGAACAGCGATTGGATACGGCGGCGAAGGATCTGATCGGCACGCACGATTTTGCCGCCTTCTGCGCGAGCGGAAGCAGTGTGGAGGACACGGTGCGCACGGTGTCCCACGCGGCGGTGCGACGGGAAGGGGACCGGGTCGTCTTTTCAGTGGAGGCCGACGGCTTTTTGTATAATATGGTGCGCATCATGGTGGGGACACTCACCGATATGGCGGCGGGCAAGCTCGCCTACGACGCGATCCCGTCCATTCTGGCATCCGCCGACCGCGCCTGTGCGGGCGTGACGGCGCCGCCGCAAGGCTTGTTTTTAGATACCGTGTTTTATACGTTGGATGAGTGAGTCCGAAAAGGGGAAAGATGTATGCGATATACCATCAATAAGAATTTCAATCGACCCGCCGAGGAGGAAACCGAGCAACCGCGCCGCCGTAAAAAGCGCCGCAACAGCCTGCGGCTGATGGTGCGTGTGGTGCTGGTGATCGGGTTGATTTTGTGCGTGTATGCGTTGCTGGTCAACTGGAAGGACATCGCGCCCGACCGCTTTGTGTCGTGGGTGCAGGATGTTGTCAACGGCACCGCCGGCGGCACATGGCCCGTGTCGATGAGCGGCAATACGGTGACGGATATGGAAGAGGTCGGCGGCAACATCGTATTGCTCACCGACAATGCCACTGTATATTACAATACCAGCGGTGGTGAATCGGTGCGACGCACCTATGCGTATGCCAAGCCGCTGATGAAAACAAACGACCGCTATGTGCTGTTGATGGAAACGAGCGGCAAGCGCTTCCGCCTGGAAACCCGTACCGACGTGGAACTGGAGATGGCGGTGACCAACAATATCTGCACGGGCGCTGTCAGCTGTAAGGGCGATGTTGCCATCGTGACCGATTCGTCGCAAAGCCACGTGTCCGAGGTGGTGGTGTATTCCCGCAAGGGGCATCAGCGCTATCAGTGGTACAGTTCGGAATGGCTGGTGATGGACGTATCCTTCTCGAAGGACGGCAATTCGCTTGCCGCGGTGGCATGCCGCACGCAAAGCGGCGCGATGCAATCGGCGATTATCGTGCTGGATCTGCGCGGACGCGAAGATACGCCCAAGCAATATACGGGCGACAATGTGCTGTACACCTCCGTGCAATACATGAACAGCGGTACGGTCGTGGCGGTCGGTGACCGCCAGGCGCGGTTTGTCAACCCCACGGGGGCGCTGGACGTCGTCGCGGAATATACCGAGCAGGAGTTGATCGGCTTCAGCTTCGGCGCCAATGAGCTGGCGTTGGTCACCCGTCCCTACGGCAGTCAGGAAAACGGTGTGGTCTCCTATTATTCGTCGTCGGGCGATCAGCGCAGTTCGCAGGAGTTCGACGGGGTGTTTCTCGACATCGCGCCCAAGAACAAAACGTTTTTGCTGTTGACGGAGGATGCTGTAACGGAAGTGACGGCCTCGGGACTCGGTCGGCAGGGAGCAGTGCCGTCGGACAGCATGATGACGGGCGCTATCGGCAATCAGCCGCTGGTGCTGGGACTGACGACGCTGTCGGAAGCCGCTTACGAATAACCGCATAGGCCGTACGCATGCGTGAATATGAAAAGGAGGACTCTCTATGTCTTGGGTCTTGGATATCGCGGTGGTCGTGATCGCGGCGATATTTCTGTTCCTCGGGATTCGGCGCGGTTTCATCAAAACCGCCATCCGCCTGATCGGACTGGTGGTGGCACTGGTGGCGGCAGGACTGATCAGCACGCCGCTTGCCGCTTGGATCTTTGATTCGTTCCTGACCGAACCGCTTCGCGCGATCGTCGCCGAGCAGGCCGCGTCAGCGGCGGTGACGGCGGCACAGACGGCGCAGGAGCAGTTGTCGGCGATCATCGGCGGATTGCCCGCGCTGGTGCGCAGTGCGTTTGATCTGTCGGGGATGCTGATACCCGCCGAAGGAGCGGCGATGGCAACCGAAGCACTTACACAAACGGTGATGAACGATATTGTTCGTCCGCTGTGCCTGTCGCTGTTGCAGGCGGTGTTGTTTCTGGTGCTGTTTATTCTGTTGTATGTGCTGGTGCAATGGATCGGCAAAGGGGTCAACAAGGTCTTCACCACTCTGCCGATCATCCGACAGATCAACGGTCTGCTCGGCGGTGTGCTGGGACTGCTGGAGGGTGTCGGCGCGGTGTATCTGCTCACGCTCGTGCTCGGACTGTATATGACGATGAGCGGTGAGGGCAGTGTCATCACCACTGCCGATATCGAGGCAACCTATGTATTGCAACCGATCATGGAGTTTCGCTGGTTTGCGTAAACTGCACGGCGAAGGACATGTAGAACCAAGGAAAAAGAAGGGATAACCATGGGATTGAAATGGGTCTGGACGATCCCCAACGTATTGTCGCTGTTTCGCATCGTGTTGATACCGGTGTTTATGGTGCTGTATCTGATGAGCGACGAACAGCCGGAGCTGTTCTGGTGGGCGGTCGGTGCGCTGGTGTTGTCGGGACTGACCGATATGTTTGACGGGCTGATCGCCCGCAAGTGCAACCAGATTTCCGAAATCGGCAAGGTGCTCGACCCCATTGCCGATAAGCTGACACAGGTGGCGGTGCTGATCAGCCTGGCGATTCGTCTGCCGCGGCTGTGGCCGCTGGTGGCGATCTGCTTTGCCAAAGAGTTGTTGCAGTCCATCGGCGCGGCGCTGTTGTTGTTCAAGCGGCGCTCACAGGTACAACCGGCGCGTTGGTACGGCAAGGTCAGTACGTGCGTGTTCTATCTGGCGATGGTGCTGTTTGTGCTGTGTCCGCCCGAGCCGCATGTTCCGTTGATGTTTGATTGGAATATGCCGGTCTGGATGTTCTTCCTGTTGGTAGGACTGGTGGCGCTCTGTATGCTGTTTGCATTTGCGCAGTATACGCGGATGTATGTATTGATTGTGAAAGAGGACGAGGCATCGCGCGCCGCGGACGGTGACGCGCAGAAAGGAGTCGTTTCATGATTTGTAAACGTTGTCAAAAACGCCCGGCGGTGGTGTTTGTGGCGCGCATGGAAGGGGATAAGACCGTCAACGACGGCTATTGCCTGACCTGTGCGAAGGAATTGAATATCGGTCCTGTCAACGATATGCTCAAAAAGTTCGGTATTTCCGATGAGGATCTCGAAACTATGGATGAGCAACTCGGCTCGATGATGGGCGAAATGATGGGCGAGGACGAGGACGGCTCGTTCGATCGCGGCGGTGCGGCGACGTTCCCGTTCTTCAAGAATCTGTTCGGCGGTGCCGCGCAAAGCGACGATGCCGAGGTACCCGCCCCCGAAGGCGAGGCAAAACCGCCGCGCGATGCGAAGCGTGCCGCGAAAAAGGCGGAGAAAAAACGCAAGTTTTTGTCGACCTATTGCACCGACCTGACGGCGCGTGCGCAAAAAGGTGAGCTTGACCGCGTCATCGGACGCGACCGCGAGATTTATCGCGTGGTGCAGATCCTGTCCCGCCGCTCTAAGAACAATCCCTGCCTGATCGGTGAGCCCGGTGTCGGTAAAACCGCCATCGCCGAAGGACTCGCCCTTCGCATCGCGCAGGGCGATGTGCCCGCGCGTCTGCGCAAAAAGGAGATCCATCTGCTGGATCTGACGGCGTTGGTCGCGGGCACGCAGTTCCGCGGTCAGTTTGAAAGCCGCATCAAGGGATTGGTGGATGAGGTCAAAGCGGAAGGCAACATCATCCTGTTTATCGACGAGGTGCACAACCTGGTCGGCACAGGCGATTCCGAAGGCAGTATGTCTGCGGCGAATATCCTCAAGCCCGCGTTGTCGCGCGGGGAACTGCAGGTGATCGGCGCGACTACCTTCAACGAATACCCCAAACATATCGAAAAGGATGCGGCGCTCGAACGCCGTTTCCAGCCTGTGACGGTGGAGGAGCCTTCTATCGAGGAGACGGTGGAGATCCTCAAGGGCATCAAAGGCTATTATGAAGAATTTCACGGCGTGACGCTGTCGGACGCGCTGGTGCGTCAGGCGGTGCGTCTGTCCGAGCGATACATCACCGACCGCTTCCTGCCCGATAAGGCCATCGACCTGCTGGACGAAGCCTGCGCGGCGGCGGCGCTCAAAAACAAAGCCGCTGATAAGTTCGCGTCGCTTCTCGAGGAGACCGCGCGTCTGCAGGAGCGCGAGCGGTTGCAGATGGAGGAGGAGAGCGTCGATTATGAACAGCTCGCCGAAATCCGCACCGAGCTTCTCAAAGCACAGGAGGCCGCCGAAAAGATCCGTGAAGCGGCGACCGAAGCGCCTGTGACGGCGGAGGATCTGGCGAAGGTCATTGAGCTGTGGACGGGCATTCCCGCGTCCAAAGTGCAGGAAAATGAACTGGCGAAGCTCGCCGATCTGGAGTCCGCGCTCAAAGCCCGCATCATCGGGCAGGAGGAAGCCATCGCGGTGGTGGCGGACGCCGTGCGCCGCAGTCGCGTGCAGATCAGCGACCGCCGTCGCCCCGCCTCGTTCATCTTTGTGGGACCGACGGGCGTCGGCAAAACGGAGCTGGTCAAGGTGTTGTCGAAGGAGCTGTTCGACACGCCCGATACGCTCATCCGTCTGGATATGTCCGAATTTATGGAAAAGCATGCGGTGTCTCGCATCATCGGTTCGCCGCCCGGTTACGTCGGCTATGACGAAGCGGGTCAGCTGACCGAAAAGGTGCGCCGCAAGCCCTATTCGGTGCTGTTGTTCGACGAGATCGAAAAGGCGCATCCCGATGTGCTCAACATTCTGCTTCAGATCCTCGACGAAGGACGCGTGACCGACGCGCACGGACGCGTGGTCAATTTTGAGAATACGGTCATCGTGATGACCTCGAATGCGGGCAGTCAGACGCGCGACAACCTGATGGGCTTCGGCAAAACGGGTGCGGAGGCGTCCCGCGACAAGGCGGAAAAGGCGCTCGCGCAGTTCCTGCGTCCTGAATTTATCAGCCGTGTGGACGAGGTGGTGTATTTTGCACCGCTGACGGCGGCGGATTTCACGAAGATTGCGCATCTGATGCTCGGCGAGCTCGTCGGACCGCTGGCGGAACGCGGCATTGCCTTCTCGTGGACGGAGGAAGCCGCCGCGCATCTCGCGGCGATCTCTGCCGACGGCAAGCGCGGCGCGCGCGACCTGCGCAATGCGGTGCGCCGACAGGTGGAAAACCGCATCGCGATGATGCTCGTCACCGAAGGGGACGCGATCGCGACTGCGCTTCGCGTGGAGCTCGAACAAAACGAAATCGCGGTCAAAGCCGTGAAAGAATAAGACAAAACATCCCACCGTGTTCCGAACACGGTGGGATGTTTCTATGCATTATTCGGTCCCTGTTACGGTCAGCAGGTGACCGTAACCTGTCAGGGCGGGGGCGCTGACAAACTGGGTGACGCCGTTGTCGAAGACGTCCTTGTGCGAGAAGTGCAGATGCCCGCACAGCACCGCCTGCAGGCGGGTGTGCTCGGTCGTCAGCAGGCGCACATATTCGCGCGCGTTGTCGTCCAGTCCTTTCTCGCCGAACAGAAAGTAGGACACATCCTGCCAGTAAGCGATCGCATCGGGGCGAAGCGTCGGCGCGGACAGCGGTGTGTGATGCACCACGATGACGGGCTTGTCGCCGTACAGCACATCGGCAAGCGTGTCCAGGACGGCACGGTCGACCGTGTGCGCGGTGTTGTCGACGCCGACGAAGCGAAGCTCGCCGACATCGCGGATCTGTATGACGGGATGGCTGTCGGTCGCGGGCTCAAACAGGGCGTAATGCTCCTTGACCCCCTCGTGATTGCCGAGGACATACAGATACGTTCCTGCCGTATCGTACAGGGCTTTGCCCGCGGCGGCGGTGCCCTTGGAGGGGAAATCGGTCATATCGCCCGCGAATACGAAGAAATCGGCTTGTTCCTGCTTGCCGAAGGCGACCAGTCGCTTGAAATTCTCCTCCTGCGTCAGTCCGTTGCCGTGCCCCATCCACACCTCGCGCTGGTGGGCGGCACGGGCGCGGTCGTCGTCGCTGTCCAGCGGCGAGTCGGGACTCATGTGGCTGTCCGACAGATGCAGGATGCGATAGGTATCGGTCAGTCCGTCGACGGTCAGCGTGTTACGTTCGATGCGAAAGTGCGGATCGTTCACGGGGGATGTCTCCTTTCAGGGATTTTGGATATGGACATTCAGATGATCGTAGGTCATTTCAATGCCCGCCGCGGCGAAGCTGTCGCGGATGGCTTCGGTCAGACCGTAGTAGGTCGGCCAATAGCAGGACGAATCCGCCCACACCTGCACGACGTATTCGATCGCGCTGTTTTTGTAGGCGAACAGTCCCGCAAAGGGAGCGGGATCGTCGAGGACGGTCGGTGTGGCGGACGCGGCGGCGAGAAGCGCCGCTTTGACCTTGTCGGTCGGTGCGTCATAGGACACGTCCACGCGCACCTCGACGCGGCGGATCGGCTCGCGGGAATAGTTGACGATGGGGGCGGCCTGGACATCCTTGTTCGGGATGCGCACGTCCTTGTTGTCGGCGGTGCGCAGATAGGTGTTCATCAGATCGACCTTGGTGATGGTACCTTCCAGGCTGTTGATCTGCACGTAATCGCCGCTGGAGAAGGTTTTGGCGGCGAGCAACAGCACGCCGCTGAAGACATTGGCAAGCGTGTCCTGGATCGCCAGCGACACCGCCAGACCGGCAATGCTCAACACCGCGAGAAGCGAGGTGATGGGGATGCCCATATAATCGGCGGCGATCAGCACCACGATCACATACAGCAGAAGGCGGATGATCATGGCGATGACGCCTTTTAAGCTGTCGTCGAGTCTGGACTTGGAAAGCGCTTTTTTGATCGGACGCATCAGCAGGGTGACGATCAGAATGCCGATCACCATCATCAACAGTGCGATGAGGATGGTCTGCACGGTGGTGTCACCGATCGGATAGTTGAGTATCTTTTGCACGGGAAGCCCTCCTTTATGAGTTCACTATCGAGTATACAGGGAAAATATGAACAAACCAAGCCCAAAAAAGCACCTTCCGTTCGCAAACGGAAGTTGCTTTGGCGGTTATCGGTCGTTTAGGGCGCGGCGTACCGCTGTTGCCAGCTGGTCGGGGCAGGAAGACGGACGCATGCCGCAACGGATGCCCTCGAGGCGGGCGACAAGGTCTTCGGCGCGCATGCCTTCGGCGAGGCGGGACAGCCCTTGCGTGTTGCCGTGGCAACCGCCCTGGAAGGTGACGTTGTGAAGCACGCCGTCGTCGGTCAGCTCAAACGAGATCAATCGCGAGCAGACGCCCTTCGGATGATAGGTGTGCGTCATGCGGGGCACTCCTTTCAGACGCCGCGCTTTTTACGCGCGTCCTTGTATTGCATAAGCGCCTGCACGCATTCGTCGGGGCAGGTGGTGCTGCCGAGCGCGCGGGGCTTGCGGGTGTACATACCGTGAAAATCGGAGCCGCCCGTCATCAGCAGATGATGCTGCTCGGCGAAATCCTTGAGCGCGCCGACTTGCTCTTCGTTGTGGGTCGGGTGCCAGACTTCCACACCGTCAAGGCCCTTCTCGGTCAGCTCCTCCAGAAGCGCCTCATTCTCATAGAGATAGGGGTGCGCGAGCACCGCAATGCCGCCGGCAGAGTGGATCAGGTCGATCACCTCGCGCACGTCGGGGTATTCGATTTCGACGCGGGCGTTGCCGTCCTTGCCGAACAGCTTTTTATAGACATCGCCGAAGATGGAATCCGCGTAGCCCGCGTCCATCAGGGCGTGCATGATGTGTTGCTTGTAGAAGTTGGTACTGCCCGTGGCACAGCGCACCACCATTTCGGGCGTGATGGGGTAGTAGCGCATCACGCGGCGCACCATGTCGGTCGCCGCCTTTTTGCGGCGGTCGCCGATGACACGGCAGAGCCCTTCCAGGCGGTCGGGTGTTTCGCACATGTAGCAAAGCAGGTGAGCTTTGCCGTCGCGCGCGGGGTCGGCGGTGGAGAATTCTACACCGTGAATAATATGTAATCCCTGACGTTTGCCGATGATCATTGCACGGGTCGCACCGGCGGTGGTGTCGTGATCCGTGACAGACAACGTGGTAATGCCGCGGCGTTTCGCCATGGCAACCAGGTCTTCAATGCCCATAGAGCCGTCGGATATTTTCGTGTGACAATGCAGATCGCAAGGCATATTGAGTTCCTCCGTCCATTCTGGTTTGGGGTGTGTTGCGGATGAATGGTTATAATTCTCCTCATTTATACATTATAAATTAAAATTTGGCAAAAAACAAGTCTGTAAAAACGCCCAAATCCGCCCACAATCCGTGCGTTGCTTTGTGCAAAAATCCGCATGAAACGGCATGGTAGCGCGGGGTTTCGGAAAAACGAGCGTTGTTTACAATTTTTTCGGTTGTACCCGCGACCGATCTATGGTATGATATATAATAGATCAGTATACGGTGGATGTCGCCGTGTTCGGAAAGGAAGACCATGACTATGGGGTTGTTGAAAAAGCTGTTCGGAGATTACAGCAAACGGGAAATCAAACGGATTCAACCGATTTGTGATAAGGTGCTGGCGCTTGAGGAAACCTACTGCGCCATGAGCGAGGAGCAACTCAAAGGCGAAACCGCGCGCTTCAAAGCGCTGCTGCAGGAGGGCAAAACGCTCGATGACATTCTGCCCGAGGCGTTTGCCGCGTGCCGCGAAGCGACGCGCCGCGTGCTTCACACACCGCACTTTCCCGTGCAGATCCTCGGCGGCATCATCCTGCATCAGGGACGTATCGCGGAAATGAAAACGGGCGAAGGCAAAACGCAGACCGTGCTGTTGCCTGCCTATCTGAACGCCCTGCTCGGCAAGGGCGTTCACATCGTCACCGTCAACGAATATCTGGCGGCGCGCGACAGCGAATGGATGGGCGAGGTGTATTCCTACCTCGGGCTGACGGTGGGGCTGATCACCCACGATATGTCGGGGGCGGATCGCCGCCGCGCGTATGCCGCGGACATCACCTACGGCACCAACAACGAGTTCGGCTTTGACTACCTGCGCGACAACATGGTGCAATACGCTCACCAGAAGGTGCAACGCGGGCACAACTTCGCCGTCGTCGACGAGGTGGACTCCATCCTGATCGACGAAGCGCGTACGCCGCTGATCATTTCGGGGCAGGGCGACAAGTCTACCGATCTGTATCAGCAGGCCGACCGCCTGGCAAAGACGCTCAAGCGCATCAAAATCAAGGAAATGAACACCAAAGAGGATCAGGAGGAGCTCAGCGCCGACGCGGATTACATCGTCGACGAAAAGGCGCGTACCGCCACCCTGACCGCCAACGGTGTCAAAAAAGCGGAGCGCTATTTCCAGATTGATAACCTCATGGATGACAGCAACGTCACCATCCTGCACCATGTCAATCAGGCGATCAAAGCAAACGGCGTCATGCATCGCGATATCCAGTATGTGGTGCGCGACGGCGAGGTGATTATCGTCGATGAGCACACGGGTCGTATGATGGACGGTCGCCGTTACAGCGACGGTCTGCATCAGGCGATCGAGGCGAAGGAAGGCGTGCAGGTTCAGCACGAAAGCCGCACGCTGGCGACCGTGACGTTCCAGAACTTTTTCCGTATGTATAAAAAGCTGTCGGGCATGACGGGTACCGCCATGACCGAGGAGAACGAATTCCGCGAGATCTATCACCTCGACGTGGTGGAGGTGCCCACCAACCGCCCCGTGGTGCGTGCGGATCTCAACGACATGATGTTCAAGACCGAAAAAGCGAAGTTTGAAGCGGTCATTAAGCAAATCGAAGAATGCCACGCGCGTATGCAACCGGTGCTGGTCGGCACGGTGTCCATCGAGACTTCCGAGCGGCTGTCCAAGGAGCTCAAACGCCGCGGCATCAAGCACGAAGTCCTCAACGCCAAGCATCATGAGCGTGAAGCGGAAATCGTCGCGCAGGCGGGTGTGCCCGGTGCGGTGACGGTCGCGACCAACATGGCGGGACGCGGCACGGACATCAAGCTCGGCGGCAACCCCGAATTTATGGCGAAGGCGGAACTCCGTCGTCGCGGTTTTTCCGAAGAACTCATCATTCAGGCGGACAACTACGGTCGCGTCGAGGATGAAGAAGCGCAGGCGGCGCGCGATCAGTTCACCGAGCTCGAAAGCATGTATCGCGAGCAGATCCGTCCCGCGGTAGAGCAGGTGACGCAGGCGGGCGGTCTGTACATCATCGGTACCGAGCGCCATGAATCCCGCCGTATCGACAACCAGCTGCGCGGCCGTTCGGGTCGTCAGGGCGACCCCGGTACGACACGCTTTTATCTGTCGGCGGAGGACGATCTGATCCGTCTGTTTGCGGGCGACCGCTTCTTCACGCTGATGGACGCATTCCCGATCGAGGAAGATATGGCGCTGGAAAATAAGATGTTCACCGATATGGTGGAATCGGCGCAACGCCGCGTGGAAGAACAGCATTTTGCCGCGCGTCGCAACGTCATTCAGTTTGACGATGTCATGAACCGCCAGCGTGAGATCATCTACGGTCAGCGCGATCAGGTGCTGGCGGGCGAGAATATGCGCGAGAAGATCATGAAGATGGTGCACGAATCCATCGAAGCGACTGTTGCAACCTACACCGCCGACAATGAGGACCACGAGCAGTGGAACATGATCGGACTGCGCAGTTTCTTCACCCCGTGGCTGTGCGATGAAACGGACTTCCGCTATACGGCGCAGGAACTCGAAGATCTCGAACGCGCCGATATCACCGCCCTGCTGATCGACCGCGCCGAAGCGCGCTATGCCGAAAAGGAAGCGCGGTACGGCGAGCTGATGCGGGAGATCGAGCGCATGGTGTTGCTCCGCGCGGTGGATCGTCACTGGATGGATCACATCGACAACATGGAGGAGCTTCAGCGCGGTATTCATCTGCGCTCTTATGCCCAGCACGATCCCGTCGTGATGTACCGCCTGGAAGGCTTTGAAATGTTCGACGGCATGATCGCCGCCATCCGCGAGGAAACCGCCCGCGCGGTGCTGACGGCGGAGGTGCGCATGGAAGCACCCGTGGAGCGCAAAGCGGTTGCCAAGGTGACGGGTGCGTCCGTCAGCGACGGCACCACCAAGAAAAAGCCTGTGGTCAAGACCGCCGCCCAAAAGGTCGGACGCAACGACGAATGCCCCTGCGGCAGCGGCAAGAAGTATAAAAAGTGCTGCGGCGCGAAGGATTAACACACCCAAAGAAGGTTCAGCCTCTGTGCTGAACCTTCTTTTTGTCATAACCAAAGAGAAGAATGGCTGTCGCGGCGGCGGTTTTGAAAATGCCTATTGAAAAAACGGCGCACATGCCGTATAATGGACAGCAAAGGACTTCGTAAAGGAGACAACATTTATGAAACTCGGTATTGTCGGTTTGCCCAACGTCGGCAAATCCACCTTATTTAATGCGATCACCAACGCGGGCGCGCAGAGCGCGAACTACCCGTTTTGCACCATCGACCCCAACGTGGGCGTCGTGGCGGTGCCCGACAAGCGCCTGGACGCGCTGGCAGGGCTGTATAATCCCAAAAAGATCACGCCCGCTGTGATCGAATTCGTGGATATTGCGGGTCTTGTGAAGGGCGCTTCCAAGGGCGAAGGCCTCGGCAACAAGTTTCTCGCGAACATCCGCGAGGTGGACGCGATCGTCCATGTGGTGCGTTGCTTCGAGAATGACGACATCATCCACGTGGAGGGCAGTATCGATCCTCTGCGCGATATCGAAACCATCAATCTCGAACTGATTTTCTCGGATATGGAGATGCTTCAGCGCCGCATCGACCGCACCCAGAAGGCGGTCAAAGGCGACCGCAGTCTGCAGGCGGAGCTGACCTTTTTCCAACGCGTGATGGCGGCGCTCGAGGAGGGTCGCGCGGCGCGCACGGTGGAATGCAATGAGGAGGAAGCGGCGATGCTTGCCGATGTGGCGCTCCTCACCAAAAAGCCCGTGATCTACGCGGCGAACCTCAGCGAAGAGGACTTCACGGCGGGCTCGCTTAATGATCAGCCGTATTATCAGAAGGTCGCGGCGCTCGCCGCCGAGGAAAATGCCGAGGTGCTGCCCATTTGCGCCCAGCTGGAAGCGGATATCGCCGATATGGACGCGGAAGAAAAATCGCTGTTCCTCGCCGAGCTCGGTCTGGAGCAGGGCGGTCTGGATCGCCTGATTCAGACGAGCTATCACCTGCTCGGTCTGATTTCCTATCTTACCGCGGGTGAGCCCGAGGTGAGAGCGTGGACGATCACGCGCGGTACCAAAGCACCGCAGGCGGCGGGTAAAATCCACACCGATTTTGAACGTGGCTTCATCCGCGCCGAGGTCATTCCCTACGACCAGCTGATGGAATGCGGCTCGCTTGCCGCCGCGAAGGAAAAAGGACTTGTCCGTTCGGAGGGCAAGGAATATGTGATGCAGGACGGTGATGTCGTACTGTTCCGTTTCAACGTGTAATATATAATAAAAACCGCAGATGCAACAGGCATCTGCGGTTTTTTATGCTTGTCCGCCTTTAGGTGTGAAATAAACCCCCGGTTCTACCGGGGGAGCAATAACGAAGCGGAGCAAACCCTTGCCTCCCCTTGTCAGGGGAGGTGGATGCGGCTTAGCCGCAGACGGAGGGGTAGTCAAGGCCTTTCTCTCCCTCAGTCCTCGCTTTTGCTCGGACAGCTCCCTCGTCAGAGGGAACCAAGAACAGGTTGATTCATTTTACCCGTTTTACGGGTGGCTGTGCGTGTGATGCGATAATACCATTTCAGCGCCCCTTACAGGGGCTAAGCCGGTAACAACCACTTCAGTGGTGGTTATGATTTTTTGCGCGGCGCGCCCTTGCGTCGGGCAGGGATGTGTGCTATACTGTCCGAAAAGACCATCCACGGCAGAGTAAGGAGAAGAAACGATGAAACAGATCCGACGAATCGTCGCGGCGGCAGCGATGCTGGTGCTGACGGTGTGCATGATACCGCCATGCGCGATGGCGGCGTTTGAAAATACGCATACACCGACCGGCGATCAGGCGTGGGATATTGTGGAGGTGGCACAGACCCAGCTCGGTTACATGGAAGGCACACTCGAGGGAACGAGCTTACGCTACGATAACTACACGAAATACGGTATGTGGTACGACAAAAACGTGCAGGCGGGCGGATTTTACCGCGGGGCATGGTGTGCGATGTTTGTGTCATGGTGTGCCAACCAGGCAGGTATTCCGTCGGACACCGTGTACTATCACGCCTATTGCCCCTACGGCGTCACGTGGTATAAGGAGCGCGGACTGTTCCGTTCATCCTATCATTACGGCGGTTCCTACGTCCCGAAACGCGGCGACATCATTTATTTCCGCGACGGCGGCGCAGGCGCGTCGCATGTGGGACTGGTGCGCGATTGCGACGGCTATAAGGTCTACACCATCGAAGGCAACTCCAACAATATGGAGGGAACGCTGGCGGAGGAAGGCGGCGTGCACGCCAAGTGGTATGTGCTGACAAGCGACTACATCCTCGGCTACGCAACCCCGCGCTACAGCAACGCGAGCGGCACAACCGCACCGAAGCTGGGCACGTATCAGATGACGGCGGGTGGCATCAATTATCGCACGGGCCCTGCGACGACACAAACGCTTGTCGGGCAACTGAACAAGAATGAGGTCATCACCGTCACGGCGTTTGACGGTGAATGGGGGCATCTTCTGCGCCGTGACGGCACGAGCGGCTGGACCAAAATTCCGAAATATGCGACCTACATCGGGCAGGATCTACTGGCGGGCACCATTACGGCTTCGCGGGAGCATGTGCGGATCCTCACCGATGCCAAAGGGCGCGTGGTGATGCAAAACAACGGCGCCGCGCCTGTGGAAGTGGATTTGCCTGTGCTCACCCCGATCGGCAATGCCACGACACCCTATTTCAATCTGTCCGCCACCCCGTTGTACGGACAGTATTCCTTTGCATTTATTGACGACGAATCGGGTTACACGATGCGCTTCGATCCCGCATGCAACAAGCTGGTGTTTGCGAACGAGGTCGCGCCGATCAGCGTCTATCGGGCGATCGAGCTGTGTATCCGTAACCAGTGGGTCCCGACGGCAAAGCATCAGATTGACCGTATGCGGGTATATCTGGATGCGGGCTCATCGGTGCGCTTTAATATCGTATATTTTTCGGACGAACCGGGCGTGGTCACGACTGCCGCCTATAACACGCGACCCTATGACGGATCGGATGCGGCGGTACCCCCCGCCAATGACAACCTGCTGGATGCCGCGACGCTTTCGGTGACCGATGACACGCGGTACGGAGCGTACGTCTACGACAACGGCGTGCTGACGGTACAAAGCGACGAGGAGGACGGCTATGCGGTGACGACGGCACCTGCCGTGCGGTTTTCGCCCGAGGCGAAGCATCGGTTGCTGGTCGACGTGTCGGCGGACACCGATTTCGATGTGGAGCTGACCGTCGCGACAGCAGACGGTGAGCGCACGGTATCGCTCGCGCGGGATTATGCCGCCGCGCTCGGTAGCGACGGTGTATGGGTAGCGGCAGGGGTCTACGAGGGGATCTCGCTGGATCTGTATACCCTGCTTGCACCGACGCTTCCGTCCGACGGATATCTGACCGTAACGACCGTCACGGTCAGAACCAACGGACGCGGACAGGTAACGCTGAACGCCTTGCAGGTGAACGATACCGACGAGGCGATCGCGTTTGAGGACGGCGTGTTCCGAAGTGAGCAGACACCCGCCGTTTTGTTGACGCCGGGCGATCTGAATGCGGACGGTGCTTTGGATATGACGGATGCGTTCGCGCTGTACAAAGCCGTGTCCGAAGGTACAGCGGGGGACTATGCGCTGCAGGCGGCGGATGTCAATGCGGACGGCATGGTGGACATCGTGGATGCCTTTGCGCTGTACACCGTGGCACAGGGCAATCATCAATCGTAAACCGAATCACCTGCCAACCAAGCGCTTCGAGGAAAGGCGTGCGGGGGCGGGTGATTGTTGTTTTGCGGACAATTTCTGCAATATTGCCGCAAACGAAGGACAAAATCAACAATTTCGGTCGTGAAATTTATCCTTTTTGTCAATTGCCAACGGCAGGGCATTTCTGTATAATATATCCTAGAGAAATTCGGCAAATATGAATGATCAAAAGGAGACATCCACATGAAATCGACGATTTCCAAACTGCTGGCGTTGCTGTGCGTGGCGACGCTCTGCCTGACATGCCTGCCGATGAGTGTGTTCGCGGCGTACGAGAACACTCACGTCAACACGGGCAACCAGGCATACGACATCGTGAAGGTCGCCGAGACGCAGGCGGGCTATCTGGAAGGCTCGCTGGGCGGCACGGTCGCCGGCTCGAACAACTATCAGAAATACGGTCAATGGTACGACGCCAACGTCGACAACATCGGCGTGACGCGGGCGGCGTGGTGCGCGGCATTCGTGTCGTGGTGCGCCAACCAGGCGGGCGTCCCCAGCTCGACCGTCTACTATCATGCCTACTGCCCTTACGGCGTGAACTGGTTTAAAAACCAGGGTCGCTGGCAGTATTCCGCCTCCCGCGGCGGCTCCTACACCCCCAAAGCGGGCGATATCATCTACTTTGCGCCGGCGGGCAGCACCGTGTCCTCCCACGTCGGTATCGTGCGCTATGTGAGCGGCGGCTACGTGTACACGGTCGAGGGTAACACCTCGGGTCAGCACGGCGAGGTCAACGAGGGCGGCGGCTGCTTCATGAAGTCCTATGCGCTCTCGTACAACCGCATCTACGGCTACGGCACCCCGAACTACGTTGAGAGCGGCTCGTCTGCCAACAAGATCGGCACTTACGTCATCACCGCCTCCAGCCTGAACGTGCGCGCGGAAGCGAATACGAGTGCGACCATCCTCGGCGAGCTTGCCAACGGCGCGATCGTCTATGTGTCCGAGCTGTCGGGCGGCTGGGGCAAAGTGAAGCTCAGCGACGGACAGGTCGGTTGGTGCGCCATCGGCGACTACGGCAACTACATCGGCGTGGACGCGCTGGGCGGCACAGGCTCGGCGTCGTGGGGCGATTTTGCCACCTCCATCGGCACGGACGGCGCGTTCACCCTCGTGAACAACTCGACGACCGATACCGTCGGCTACGATTTCGCGATGCCCATCGCGATCGGCACCAACACCACGCCGTTCCTCTCACTGCAGATCACCCCGAACAGCGGCGACGGCTACTACTTCGGTCTTACCCAGAAGGACAGCGGTTACTTCATGATGCGTGACTGCAACTCCGGCGATCAGCTCGTGGAAGCCACCTCGGCGCCGTATATGACGGGTCAGGAAACGCTGGAAATCGACCTGCGTGACTGGTGGACGACGAAGGATTACCGCGTGGATACCATCCGCTTCTATGTCGCGCCGTCCTCCTCGATCACCGTCAATTATTGCTATTTTGCGGCGAATTCCAACATCGTGCGCGACACCACCTATAACATCGTGCGCGGCAGCGGCACGCCCGTCACGCCGCCTGTGCTGGCGCAGAACAACGTCAATCTGATGAATCCCGATACCCTGCGTATTGTCGACACCAACAAGACGGGTAGCTACACCTACTCGAACGGTATGCTGACGGTGTCCTCGGCGGACGAGGAGCTCTATGAGGTGGCGTTCGACGTCAACCTCGAATACACCCCCGAAGTGCTCAACCGTTTCCTGTACAGCGTCGACGCGAACGTGCGTTATGACATCGAGATGGTCGTGACCACCTCGGAGGGCGACCGCGTGGTGTCGCTGGCGGATGACTTCTGGCCGGGCGTGTGTGATGCGAAGGACGGCGACTTCATCCCTGCCGCGGAACAGTCGGCGGGTCTGGATCTCTACAGCGTCTACACCTACAACAACGTCCTGCCCGCGGACGGCAAGAGCACCATTAAGTCCGTGACGGTGCAGGCGGGCGGCTACGGCACGGTGATCGTCAACCAGATCCAGATCAACGATAACGACGCGCTCAAGCTGTTCGTTGACGATGTGTATAAGTTTGACGAGTCGTTCGCGGCACAAGCGCCCACCGAGTCGACGGGCGATATCAACGGCGACGGCAGCATCACCACGGCGGATGCGCGCCTGGCGATGCTCGAAGCGCTCGGCGGCGGTAATCTGACGCCCGAGCAGATCGTGCTCGCGGACTACAACGGCGACGGGGAGGTCACGACGACCGACGCGCGCCTGATGATGCTCTATGCGCTGTCGAACTGATCGGTACCAGTGAATCAAAAAACTCCCGAACACTTCGTTCGGGAGTTTTTTCTTATCTGCCTTCAGGTGTGAAATAACCCTTCGGTTCTACCGGGGGAGCAAAAAGCGAAGCGGAGCAACCGTTTGACAAACAAAGAGTATCCTTGTCCGGGATCCCGCCTGCGGCGGTTTTGTGCACGGATATGTGCACAAAACTTCGACTTCACCATGGCGTCATACTGTCCGACTTGCGCATGTATACGTTCGACTCGCCAAATCAAAGATTTGGAGTCTCACGTAAGCGGAGGACGCTTTGCGTCCGAAGTCGAATGTATCTCGCCATGGTTACGCTCAGGATGACGCGGACAAGAA
>JAZQHP010000008.1:0-5563 GCA_045540655.1 Acutalibacteraceae bacterium | reverse complement strand
GCGTTCATCGAAAGCGTGATGGATGAACTGGAGTCCGGCTTTGAGGCGATGCCTGCCGATGCCACCGACGATGAGCTCACCGCCGTCATGGATGATGTATTTGCCGATTTCGGCATCCTCCCCGATGACGAGGAATAAGGTGTTATAAACAAAGAGAGGGTTCGGCATGCATGCCGAACCCTCTCTTTTACTCTCCTGTTTATCGACGGCGGGATTTCATCCACATCACCGCACCGCCGAGCAGGATCGCCACAGCGGCAACACCGATCACAATCCACAGCGTTACCGACACGCCGGGATCAAACGTGATCTCTGCCGCGGCAATCGCCTCGTTATCCGTGCCGACGCCCACCTCTTGCCAGTCCGCTTCCGACCCGCCATAGGTCACGGCTTTCAGCGCCTCACAGCGAAGAAACGCGCCGTCCTCAATGTACATCAAACTGTCAGGCAACACAATTTCCTCCACCGTCGCGGCGTCCTCAAATGCTCCCGGCATAATCGCACGCACCCCGTCGGGCACGGTATACACCGTGTCCGCCTTGGCGGGCGGATAATAAATCAACTCGGACAGATCCTTGGACAATACCACACCGTCCACCGACGCAAACGTGGTATTCTCCTCGGGGACTGTCACCGCCGTCATCGCCGTGCAAAAATGCAGGCTGATGGCGTCAAAAACGGACAGCGACGCGGGCAACGTCAGCGTCGTCAGCGAATAGCATTTACCGAAAGCGCCCTCGCCGATGGAGCTCACACTGTCGGGCATCTCGATGCTTTTCAGATTCTCGCACGCATAAAATGCATGCTCGCCGATGGACAGCACGCCGTCAGGCAACACCACCTGTTCGATCGCCGCGTTGGAGCGAAACGCCGAGCGACCGATGCCGGTCACCGCTTTGCCGTCGATTTCCGACGGCACCGTGACGCACGCTTCCTGACCGACATAACCGATCACCACGCCCTCACTATCCACATACCATTCGGGCTCAGCGGCAAACGACGGTATCCACAGCATCGCGCCGAGCAACACCGCCAGCATCGCCGTTACCATCCGTTTTTTCATGCCTGTTCCTCCTCCGCTTCCTCGTATACGCGCGACTGCGCACCGTCCTCCAGAAGCGCCGCAACCAGCGTGCCGTCTTCTTTGAGCGCCGCGTGTCCCTCATCGGTCCACACGATGTCAAGGATATCGGAATGGGTGTATTTCTTGATGTCGCGCAGGCGATAAGTATCGTCGTGCGGCATGGTCGTCGACATGAAGGTGAACGCCGCACCGCACCGTTTGGCGCGTCCCGTACGTCCGATACGATGGAGATAGTACTCATTCTCATCGGGGATATCGAAGTTGAACACCGCTTCCACGTCGTCCACGTCGATACCGCGCGCGGCAACGTCGGTTGCCACCAGGATTTCAAACGTTCCCTTGCGGAACGCCGCCATCACGCGGTTACGCTGGGACTGCGGAATGTCGCCGTGCAGGCAGTCCACCGACCGTCCCGCGCGACGCAGTTTCAGATCCAGCCAGCGCACGGTGGATTTCGTGTTGCAGAACACCATCACGCGCTTGAGACCGAGCGTGTCGATCAGCTGACCGAGGTCTTTGACGCGCTGATCGCCCGTCGAATTCATCGCAAACTGCGCGATTTTCGGGCGGTTGTCGCCGGAAGCGGCCACCGTGATTTCCACCGCGCCGTTCTGGTATTCCCACGCAACGTCCATCACCTCGCGCGACATGGTCGCCGAGAACATGACGACCTGCGTGTCAGCGGGGGTTTCCTTGAGAATGCGGCGCACGTCGCGGATAAAGCCCATTTTGAGCATCTCGTCCGCTTCGTCGAGCACCGCCGTATATACGTTGCCGATGTACGCCGTGCCGCGGTTCATATGGTCAAGCAGGCGACCGGGGGTCGCCACCACAATATGCGGCTTTTTCTTCAGCGCGTCAAGCTGTTTGCCGATGGATTGTCCGCCGTACAGGCTGACGATGCGCACCTGCGGCATGAAGCTCGCAAGCTCCCGCAGTTCCTCGGTGATCTGCACGCACAGCTCACGCGTCGGGCAAACGACCACCGCCTGAATATCACGGCAGTCCATGTCAAGGCATTCGAGAAGCGGAATGCCGAAGGCGCAGGTTTTGCCTGTGCCGGTGGGCGCTTTGGCGATGATGTCGTAGCCGTCCATCATCAGCGGCAACGCCTTGCTTTGAATTTCCGTAGGCTGGGAAAAGCCCATTTTTTTCAGCGCTTTTTTGATGGGTTCCGATAACTCCAGCTCGTCAAAGCCGGTCATCGGCGCAGGGCGCTGTTTCTGGTCACTCATACGCGTCCTTTCCGCGGCACGGTGGCGTGCCGCTTTGCGTTGTATGGAACGATACCCGCCGTCTGAAGCGACGGCGGGTATCGGTTAGAATCGTTTATGCCGATCAATGGCGGCGGGGACGATTGCCGCCGTCGCGGTTGCGGCGAGGCGGACGACCGCCGCCTTCGTTGCCGTCATCTTCGGGGGTCAGACCTTCCACCTCGATGAGTGCATCGCGGCGGGACAGGTTGATGCGGCCCTGCTCGTCGATCTCGGTGACCTTCACGATCACTTCGTCGCCGATCGCGACCACGTCTTCCACCTTCTCCACACGCTTGAGATCCAGCTTGCTGATGTGGACCAGACCTTCCTTACCGGGCGCGATTTCCACGAACGCACCGAAGGTCATCAGACGGGTCACGCGACCCTTGTAGATCGCGCCGATTTCGGGATCCTTCGCAATGGTCTCGATGACCGACAGCGCACGACGCGCGTCGTCGATGTCCACCGCGGTGATGAAGATGGAGCCGTCTTCCTGCACGTCGACGTTGCAGTTGCACTCCGCGCAGATCTTCTGGATGACCGCGCCGCCCTTACCGATGACTTCGCGGATCTTGTCCACGTCGATCTTGGTGGAGAGCATCTTGGGCGCCCACTTCGACAGCTCCTCACGGGGAGCGGGAATTGCCTTGAGCATGATTTCATCGAGGATGTAATCGCGCGCCACGTGGGTCTTCGCGAGGGCTTCCTTGATGATTGCGGGGGTCAGACCGTGCACCTTCAGGTCCATCTGGATCGCGGTGATACCCTTCTTG
This sequence comes from Acutalibacteraceae bacterium, assembly GCA_045540655.1. Lineage (GTDB taxonomy): Bacteria > Bacillota > Clostridia > Oscillospirales > Acutalibacteraceae > RGIG1959. The sequence continues at coordinate 2,450 of JAZQHP010000008.1, read as the reverse complement.
GTACCGCCGACCTTGAAGTCCATGTCGCCGAAGAAGTCTTCGACACCCTGGATGTCCACCATGGTCATAAAGCGGTCGCCTTCGGTCACGAGGCCGCAGGAGATACCGGCAACAGGCGCCTTGATCGGCACGCCCGCATCCATCAGCGCGAGCGTCGAGCCGCAGATGGAGCCCTGCGAGGTGGAGCCGTTGGAGGACACCACTTCACTGACCAGACGGATGGTATAGGGGAATTCCTCCACGGAGGGGATCACAGGCAGAAGCGCACGCTCCGCGAGAGCACCGTGACCGATCTCACGACGGCCGGGACCGCGGGAGGGCTTCGTCTCACCCACCGAGTAGGAGGGGAAGTTGTAGTGATGCATGTAGCGCTTTTCGGTCTCGCTGTCGATACCGTCGAGCATCTGCGCGTCCTTCGTCGAGCCGAGGGTCGCAATGGTCAGCACCTGCGTCTGACCGCGGGTCAACAGACCCGAGCCGTGCACGCGGGGCAGCACGTCGACTTCGGATGCGAGCGGGCGGATCTCGTCGATCGAACGACCGTCCACGCGCTTGCCCTCGTCGAGCAGCCAGCGGCGCACCACAAACTTCTGCAGCTTGTACATGCACTCGTCGATCTTCTCGATCTGGTCGGCATATTCTTCGTCAAACTTCTCGTGCACCTTCGCATACACAGGCAGCAGACGCTCGTCGCGGATGCGCTTGTCGTCGGTGTCGAGCGCGAATTTCACGTCGTCGATGGCGAATTCCTTGATCGCCTCGAACATCGCGGGATCGGGATCGTTGGAGGTGAACTCAAACTTCGGCTTGCCGATTTCAGCGACAATGCCGTTGATGAACTCCACGATCTGCTGGTTGGCCTCATGACCCGCCATAATACCGTCGAACATGGTCTCGTCGTCCACTTCGTTCGCACCCGCCTCGATCATCGCGACGAGATCCGCGGTGGACGCCACGGTCACATGCATTTCGGACACTTTCTCCTGCTCCGCGGTGGGGTTGATGACGAACTTGCCGTCCACCAGACCGACCACGACGCCGGAGATGGGGCCCGCCCACGGAATGTCGGAGATGGAGATGCCGATGGACGCCGCGATCATCGCCGTGGTTTCGGGCGGGCAATCGGGGTCAACGGACATCACGGTGCACACGATGGACACATCGTTGCGCATATCCTTGGGGAACAGGGGGCGGATCGGGCGGTCGATCACACGCGAGGTCAGGATCGCCTTTTCGGACGGACGACCCTCACGGCGCTGGAACGATCCGGGAATGCGACCCACCGCATACAGTTTTTCTTCGTAATCCACGGACATCGGGAAGAAATCGATGCCGTCGCGGGGCTTCGCGGACGCCGTCACGGCGCACAGCACCACGGTCTCACCGTAGCGCACAAGGCAGGAGCCGTTGGCGAGCTGAGCCACTTTGCCGGTTTCCACGACAAGCGGACGACCCGCCAGCGTGGTTTCGAACACTTTGTAAGAATCAAAGGTCTCGAGTTTGCTCATAGACATAATAGGTTGCCTCCTTTTGAAATATATCGATCGTTTCACGGGGGGCGGTCACGGTATTTTAGCAATAAAGCCACCGCTGAACAGGCACTTTCAGCCGCCGCTTCATCGCTAAAACGGCCGCTGACCGCCGCGTGAGCCGATTTTTTACGGATGGGATTTCGCAGTTTGAGGCAGGCGGAATCACTCCGCCTGCCTCAAGTGCCGAATCTTATTTACGGATGCCCAGCTTCTCGATGATCGCACGATAGCGATTGATGTCCTTCTTCATGAGGTACTGGAGCAGGCCACGACGCTGACCGACCATTTTGAGCAGGCCGCGACGGCTGTGGTGATCCTTCGGATGCTCCTTCAGGTGCGCGGTGAGGTCCGCAATGCGGTAGGTCAGCACAGCGATCTGAACTTCGGGAGAACCGGTGTCGCCTTCGTGGGTCGCGTAGGTCTGGATGATTTCTTGCTTTTTCTCGGGTAACATCATAATAGTGTACCACCTTTCTTTATATTTCGCCAAAGTCCCAGAGCGAGGAAACAAGGTGTCCCAAAAGAGCGGGCATACTCCGTCGTCCGGGTGCCTGGCAGTCGTGCAGTCCCCTGCACATGCTTTGATAGTATACCACGGGCAAACGCATTTGTAAAGCGGGATTTGCAATTTTTTTGCGTCGCCGACGCGTTTTTTACAAAAAATTCTGAAAATCTTGTGTTTTTCCTCTTGACAAACCGGCATAAACGGCATATAATAGTGCCTGTTCTTGAGGAACACAACTGCATAACACGCGCTCGTAGCTCAGCCGGATAGAGTGTTTGACTACGAATCAAAAGGTCAGGGGTTCGAATCCCTTCGGGCGCGCCACGAAAAAAGAGTCTTTTGTCTACCAGACAAAAGACTCTTTTTTCGAACTAAGTGTGCCTTGCGGCACGATAAGCGATGCTAATGCATCG
>JAZQHP010000007.1:0-12451 GCA_045540655.1 Acutalibacteraceae bacterium | reverse complement strand
GGTCGCCGAAGTGCTTCGTCAAATGGCGATCACCGTGCCGCTTTACGGACTGGTCAAAGACGGTCATCACCGCACCCGTGCCATCACGGCGGGCGGCGAGGAACTCTCCGTGCAGTCGCACCGCGCGGCGTTCACGCTCGTATCCTCCATGCAGGAGGAGGTGCACCGCTACGCGATCGGCTATCACCGCAAAACCCGCAGTCGCAAAATCGGCACGACACTCACCGCCGTTCCCGGCGTCGGCGACACGCGCGCCAAAGCGCTTCTGCGGCATTTCGGCTCGGTCAAAGCGGTTGCCGCCGCGACCGAGGAGCAACTGCTGATGGTAAAGGGGATGACCAAGCCCGTCGCCGCGGCCATCGCACGTTATTTTGAAGATCATCCGATGACATAAAGCAAAACGAGCCTCCCGACAGGGAGGCTCGTTTTTTGTTGTTCAGCGCAGAACGACCGTTATTTCAGGCTGTTCTCGTACTGCTCGACCATCTTCTTGACCATCTGGCCGCCGACCGAGCCGGCTTGACGAGAGGTCAGGTCGCCGTTGTAGCCGTTCTTGAGGTTGACGCCCACTTCGTTGGCGGCTTCCATCTTAAAACGGTTCATACCTTCGCGCGCTTCAGGCACGTTGATGCGATTATTGTTCTTAGCCATGATTGAAATCTCCCTTTTTTCAGGCGAACACATCGTGGTGTTCGCGGGTTGTGCGGCGTTTGCAAGAGTATTGTGACCGCAAGCGGCACGCTTTATCCTCGCCAAATTCTGGGGAATGACGGCGTATTTGGCGCCGAACACGCCGAACAAACAACGAACAACAACCGAACAGCTGTTTTGTTATTCGGAAAAGAGACGGTAACAAGCCGAAAAACAGCGATCACTATATATTGTGCTTATTGCGAAATATATATACAAGATGTCATTTTTAGGTTACAAAATTATCATCAAAAACCTGCGTCAAACCCCTTGATTTTTTGAAAAGATACGCTATAATATAAATGAACATTTGTTCTATACCTGTTCGGGAGGCGTTTTTAATGAGTATGATGATCAGCTTAATCAGCGTGATTTCGTTTTTTGTGATGGCGGCGTATATGTTGGTGTGGTCGCACTTTTCGGCGACGCGCCGCGTGGCGTTGATTCCGCTCGGCATGACGGTGGCGGAAATGGCGATGTTCGGCTTGCTGTCCGGGGTGAGCAACCCCGCGGTCACCATGTTGCTGGTGGCGGTGCGTCTGGTGATTCTGACGGTGTGTGCGCTCGCCATGCGCGCGGACCTGCTCGCCGCCAAGGCGCGCGCCCGTGCCCGCAAGCGGTTCCACATTGAATGGCACAACGCCATGGAACCCATTCATGCGATGCGCCGTGCCCGTGCCGCTGCCACGATCGACATTGCGTCGTAAATGCAACGGCATCTTCTTCAAGTATTCCGCAAATATGCGATCCAAACCCACTCTTTTCCCACCCTTAAAAAAGGGCAAAAAAGGACAGCGCTCCCATCGCTGTCCTTTTTTGTTTGCCATACACCCGGGGCAACCTGTGAACTTTCTGTGCGAAGACTTTACAAAACGAGAAAAATACGATATAATTAAAGTTCAAAGCTCATAGATTTCATATCGGAGAGGGAGCCCCTTACCATGAAAATCAATCAGATCCGCTTCGGTGCCCTGATGACGTATATCTCTTACGGACTGAACGTTGTCCTGACACTGGTATCCACGCCGCTGATGATCAACATGCTGGATCAGACGGAGTACGGCGTATATCAACTGATGATTCCGCTGGTGTCCTGCCTGCAGGTGCTGACCTTCGGTCTGGGCAGTGCGTACACGCGTTATTATTCTATCTACAAAACAAAAAATGACAAGGAAAAGATGGCAAAGCTCAACGGCATGTTCATCACCTTGTATTCGGCACTCGGTCTGCTGGCGGCGGTCATCGGTTTTATCATGTCCTGCTTCATGCAACAGATGTTCCCCGAGATGTCGCCCGAATCGGTGCCGCTGGCGAAAACATTGTTACGGATCATGTCGGTCAACATGGCGTTCTCGTTCCCTGTCTATGTCTTCACGTCGCACATTGTGGTCAACGAAGCGTATGTGTTCCAGAAGACGGTGGCGGCACTCAAAATGATTCTCAACCCCATCATCACGATTCCGCTGTTGTTCCTCGGCTTCGGCACGAAGGCGATCACGGTGCTGGCACTGTGTCTGACGATTGCCACGGGCATTGCCGATGTGATCTATTGCTTCAAGGTGCTCAGGATGCCCGTCAAATTCGGCCATTTCGATATGACGCTGATGAAGGACATGGGCGTGTTCACCTTCTTCGTATTCTTGAGCATTGTGGTCGACGAGATCAACTGGAACTCCGACCGCATCGTGCTTGGTATGTTCAAGGGTGAGGAAGCGGTGGCGGTATACGGTGCCGCGGCACAGCTGAATATTTATTTCATGTCCATGGCGACGATGCTCACCAACGTGTTTGTGCCGCGCGTGCATCGGCTCATCGCCGGCGGGCGACCCGATAAGGACGTCAGCGACGTGTTCATCAAGGTCGGTCGCATTCAGTTTATGATCATGTGCGTGATCATGATCGGCTTCATCGCCATCGGCGAAGGCTTCATGCGCTTCTACACCAACGAAAGCTATGTGGAGCAGGGTGCCTTTACGATCGCGCTGATGCTGATGATTCCCACCATTGTGCCGTCCATCCAGAACCTCGGCGGCGAGATTCAGCAGGCAAAGAACAAGCACGCCTTCCGCTCGATCACCTATCTGATTGTGGCAGTGGTCAACGTGGCGCTGAGCATTCCGCTGTGTATGCGGTTCGGCGGCGTCGGCGCGGCACTCGGCACGAGCTTTACCGTGATCGTCGGCAAGGGCTTGCTGATGAACTGGTATTATAAAAAGCATATCGGACTGGACATCGGCGCATTCTGGCGCGCGATCCTTCGCATCCTTCTCGGCATGGCGGTGCCGCTGGCAGTGGCGATCGCGATGGCGGTGTTCTGGGAGATCACGACGGTTTCGCAGTTGTTGCTCGGGGGTGCCGGCATTGCGGTGCTCGCCTGTGTCTGCATGTGGACGCTCGGTATGAACAAGGATGATCGCGAGATGATCGCAGGACCGCTTCTGCGTTGGTTGAAGCGGCAATAAAGCAGACGAAACGGGGGAGAAGGGCTTGAAATTCGACGGATTTGTCGGCAACGAGCAGGCGAAACGCCTGGTGTCGGCGGCGGTGGACAGCGGCCGCTTCCCCCACGCCATTCTCATTGAAGGTCCCGTCGGCAGCGGGCGCAAGCATCTGGCGCGGCTGATCGCCAAGGCAGCGGTATGTGTGGCACAGGAAAAGCCGTGCGGCGTGTGTGCGCAGTGCCGTAAGGCGGACACGGGACACGCCGACATCACGGTGGTGCAGGGGGACGGCTCGGCGAAGTCGATGAACGTCGCCCTCATCCGCGAACTGCGCGAGCAGGCGGGCGTGATCCCCAACGAAGCCGCCCGCAAGGTGGTGATCCTCGCCGATGCGGACTGCATGAACGTGCAGGCACAAAACGCGTTGCTGAAAATTCTGGAGGAGCCCCCGTCCTATATGGTGTTTATCCTCACCGCCGCGTCCCGCACGCAGTTTTTGCCGACCGTGCAGTCGCGCTGTGTCAGCGTGACGCTCGGCGGCGTGTCGGAAGCGCAGGCGCTGGAGGTGCTGACGGCGCTCCATCCCGAGCATCCGCGCGAGGATTGGCTGTCGCGGGTACGGCTGTACAGCGGATGCATCGGGGAATGCCTGCGCAGTATGACCGATGAATCGTTCACCCGCACCGTGGAAATCATCCGCGCGGTGGCGGGCGCGATCGCGGCGCCGACCGAGCTGATGCTTCTCAAAGCCACCGCCCCGCTGGAAAAGGATAAGCCGCTGACCGATGCCGTGCTTCACGGCGTACAGCTGGTACTGCGGGATGCGCTGACCCTGTCCGCGGGCGGCAATACTATGGTCAGTGTAGCGCCCGAAGCGGCGAAAATCCTCGCCGGCGCCATGACCCGTCGTCAGCTTCTCAACGCGGTGGAAGCGATGGAAGAACTGCAGACGGCGCGGCGACGCAACATGAATCACACATTGCTTATTACGATGCTGTGCGCGCGGCTTCGCGCGGCGGCAGGTCGTTGACAGATAAAGGAGGTCAAAGCCTATGATCCGTATTGTCGGTGTCCGTTTTAAAAACGGCGGCAAAGTCTATTATTTTGATCCCAAGGGCGAAACGTACGACAAGGGCGATTTCGTCGTGGTGGAAACCGCGCGCGGCAACGAATGCGGCGAGGTGGTTATCGCCGACCGCGACGTGGCGGAAAGCTCGCTGTCGAAACCGCTCAAAGAGGTAATCCGCAAAGCGACCGAAGCGGACATCAAACGCGCCAAGGAAAACGAAGCGAAAAAGCAACAGGCGATGAAAACCTGCCAGCAACGCATCGACGCGCATAAGCTGGACATGAAACTGGTGGATGTGGAATATGCGTTTGACAATTCCAAGATCCTGTTCTATTTCACCGCCGAGGGACGTGTGGATTTCCGCGAGCTGGTCAAAGATCTCGCGTCGGTGTTCCGTATGCGCATCGAACTGCGCCAGATCGGTGTGCGCGATGAGGCGAAGATGCTCGGCGGACTGGGCATCTGCGGTCGCCCGTTTTGTTGCAATCAGTTTTTGAGCGATTTCCAGCCCGTGTCCATCAAAATGGCAAAGGAACAGGGACTGTCGCTCAATCCCACCAAGATTTCGGGCTCCTGCGGACGCCTGATGTGTTGCCTGAAATACGAGCAGGACGCCTATGAGCATCTGCTGAAGATCACCCCGCGTCAGGGTGCGGCGGTCACGACCAAGGAGGGTCGCGGCGTGGTGCAGGAGGTCAATCTGCTGACGGGTATGCTCAAGGTGCGCCTCGACAAAGCACCCGATTCGCCGCCCGTGGCGATGCACCGCGACGAGGTGAAGGTGATGCGCGACGGACGGTCGAAGCCGCCTGCGAAAGCCGAAACCGAGGAAACGGCGGAGGAATGACCGACGGGAATCGGGAGAATTCCTCAAAAAAAGGCTTGCTTTTTTTGAGAGTTATGGTATGATAAACATATCTTATGATAGGAGGTGCTCTTCTCATGGCATACGTTATCACTGATGAATGCATTGCTTGCGGCGCTTGCGCGGATGGCTGCCCCGTGGACGCGATCTCCGAGGGCGACGGCAAGTATGTGATCGACGCGGATACCTGCATCGATTGCGGCGCTTGTGCGGATGCTTGCCCCGTGGACGCTCCGGTTGCCGAATAAGAGCCGGATCTGATTCACAAAATAAAGACCGCTGATCCTTTTTGAAGGATCAGCGGTCTTTTTCCATTTTCTGATAGGATCCGAGCAAGGATCAGAGATCCTCGGTCGAGGAGGACAACGTTCCGTCGTCATTGAGCTTGAGCGCTTCGATCGTTTCGCCGTCGAGATCGTCCAGGTCTAAAAACAGCAGATCGTCGGACAGCATCGAGTCGCCTTCGTCCTCGGTAACACCGGGATCAAAGAACAGCGCGGTGGGCTCTTTGCCGTGATCGGACAGGACGGGAAGTTCTTCGGGTTCCTCGGCTTCTTCCTCTTCGGCGGGGAAATGCACCGTGAAATCGCCCAGGGCGGCGCGGGTGGACGCACCTTCCACGCGATCAAAGGAGAACAACTCCATATCGCGGCGAATGGCATCCTCGGACGCCAGGGCGGTGGAGCGGACAGGCTCGAGATCGTCCACATCGAACGTCTCGTCGCTGTCGTCTGTGTCGGCGGCATCCGTGTCAGCCGCATCGTCGCTGTCCGCGGGCACATCGTCTTCGGCGGGAATATCGTCTTCGGTGTCTTCCGTAGCGGGCTCGTCTTCGGGCGCGTCGTCCGTGGACACGGACGGCACCGTGAGGTCATCCTCCAGCAACGCATCCGCTTCACGGAGCAAAGCGGTAGTGTCGGAGACGGGCTCGCTGTCCGCAGGGGTGTCGGCGGACGACACCGACAGCAATTCGAGAATATCGTCGGCGCTCGGGGAATCGGTACCGTCCAGATAGGTGCGCAGGGAACTGCGCATTGCCTCGCGGGACGGATCGAGCGGTTCTTCGGTTGTGCGGGGCGGGATCAGATCCTCCGTGGGATCGTCCAGCGAAAAGTCCGCGGCGGTGAAGGAGGCAGGAGGCGGCTGACGACGCGGGGTACGCTTGAGCGGGTCGTAGCGGAATCGCTTGCAATGATGATGTTTGGAGGGCGCACCGGCATGACGACACAGCACCGTCTCGCCGTCGGAGGAGACCATGCCCAGGGCGCAGGTTTCACAGCTCGGTTCAATGTGGTTGCCGAACAGCTTTTTTCTCGCCATTTACATGCACCGCCTTTCTGTTAAAATAACCTATGATACATTGTACCATAGGTTATCTGTAAAATCCAGTAAAATTTTTAAAGATCGTCGGCATCCTGTTCGGGAGCTTCCCCGTAGGCGTCCGTACCCGTGTAGCTTCCGAGGATATCCGACAGCGCCCGTTCGCTCTGATGCTGCAGGGTGCGGGCATCCTGCAGGGCGTGGGCGGTCGGTGCGGCGGGGGATACGGGCGGTTGCTTGCGTTCATCCATATCTGTTACAACTCCTTTGGTTGGTGTTACGGATAGGATGCGTCGGGCGGCGGGGATTATGCATCGAGATAGATGCGCGGCACGCGCTTGTTCAGGGCGCAGATGGCTTCTTCGGTCGCGCCGTGAATGTGGGCGGCGATCTCCTCCAGATGGTGATGATCGCGGATGAGCACCACCTCGTCGTCGGGTGCTACCGCGTCGTCCACCGCGATCAGGGTGATGTCCATCGTCACAGCGACGATGCGATACGCACGGTCATGAATGAAGACGGTGCGCCCGATGTTGGTTTTGGCAAAGCCGTCGCCGAAGCCGATCGGTACGGCGGCGATGCGCTCGCCGTCTTCGTGGGCGGTGTAGGCGCGGGAATAGGCGACGCTCTGTCCTTTTGTCAGCGGGAATACGTGAAGCACGCGGCTGACCAGGCGGAAGGTCGGCTCCAATGTCGGATCCTCGCTTTCGATGGCGTACAGGATGTTGCCCAGGCGACAGCCGTTGCTGTACGGCTTCTTTTCATACCGCGGCAGAGACAGGCTGTTGCAGATACTGCAAAACGGCAGAGCGGACAGATCCGTGCCCGCGGTCATCGCTTCAAAGGTGGCCCATTCGGCGGCGGTATCGGCGGCATCCTCGGCGTGGTAATTGTGCAGATACACGCCCATCAGCTCGCACGCGCCGTTCTGCAGGGTGCGCACGATCGCTTCAAAGCCCTCACGGTCGGTCGGACCGCCCAGAATATCACAGCCGCCGTTGGCGCGGATGACCGTGCGCAGTCCGCTGACGTTGGCGGCGGTCGTCGCCTGCGACAGCGTGGCGACCGTGACCCACAGCTTGTGGCGGACACAAACGTCCAGGGCATCGGCAGGGGGCGGGGTGAACAGCAGGATGGGTACGTCGGGGAAGGTCTCCCGCAGGGTGACGGCTTCCTCCACTAAGCTGACCGCCAGCGAGTTGGCGCCGCCGTCCAGCATTGCCTGCACCACCTGCGGCCCGCGATAGCCGTAGCAATCCGCCTTGACAACGGCGGTGTACCAGCGATAACCGGGGTGTGTGCCGATGACACGGCGGGTGTTGCGGCGGATCGCGGCGAGATCAATCAGCGCTTTGGTGGGACGATAACATTCCATAGCATCAGTCCGGCGCCAGATCGGGGCGCTCGAATTCCTTTCTTTTGGTTTCATACGCCTCGTACAGGGCGGCTTCATAAGGCAGGGTCGGCGCGGCGACGCCGAGCTCCCTGAGCAACCATTTGGCAAAATCGGGGTTGGCAACCAACAGCGGACCGAGCATATTCGTGCCGATCACGCGGTCGCGGCGGATGCCTTCGACGGTACCCTCGGCGTCGTTGCCTTTGCCGTAGGTCAGCGAGCAGAACGCGTCGGCGGCTTCAATGCCGAATTGATCGGCAAAGCGGCTGGTGTATCCGAGCAGCACCATATCTTCAAACGTACCTTTGAGCAGGGTGTTGAAGCGGCGGGGTGCATGGCGCTTCGATTCAAACGAATACATTCCGAGCGCTTCGACGACGGTGCCGTCCTCGCGCACGATGCGCTCGCCGAGCAGCTCCATGGCGTTGCCAGTGAACAGGAACAGCGTGTGCCCTTCGCGCAGGCGCGCGTGGATCGCGTCCTTATGGGGGAGCAGGCGCTCCAGAATGCGCTCCTGGCTTTGCTCGCTCATGGAGTACATACAGCACAGGTCGACCTCCTGCGTCAGAAATGCGGGCGTGTCATTCAGACCCGTTTCGATGAAGGTGGCATCGGGCAGGCATTGCTTCAGAAAGGCGGTGTTGCCCTTGTCACCGTACAAACAGCACAGACGGGGATACAGAATTTCAATAATCATTGCGAACCCTCCAGTACGCTGATGAGCGCGTCTTTCATACGGCAGGACAGATCGTAGGTCGAGGTGTCGTACAGCATGTACACCGCCTCGGTATCCTGCAGGCGAAGCTCACGGATGAAGTCCATTTCGTCGGGAACGCAGGAGATGCGCTCCTCGGGCACGCCCGCGAGCAACAGGCGCACCTTATGATCGTAGCAACGCGGACCCGTGGCAAGCACCTGTACCACGTCGTCGTTGGCGAGAAATTCATAGTCCACATCGTAGATCCAGCCGATGTATTCGATGCTGGTCTTGCGGTCGTAGGCGTCGTCCATCGTCAGCACCACGGTTTTGCGACCGGGCTCGTGACCGACATAGTCAAAGGTGCGGCACGAAGAGATACAGCTTTGTCCCTTGCTCATCGCCTGCACCACTTTGATGCCGCCGAATTCCTGATGCTTCAGGCGCGAATCGGGCACCTGAATCGCGTTGACCAGCTCCACCGCCTTCACTTCGTCACAGCCGATTTCCAGCAGGGTGGTGATCACGGTCAGTTCGTTGTAAATATTGAAGGTGATGGGGCTGATGAGCGGGAACACAACGTCGTGATCGTCGCGGCGCACGGTCAGCGTGCCGTCCTCTTTGTTCACCGCCGTCGCCAGATAGTCGGCATGCGGACTTTCAAAGCCGCACATGTCGCACCGCGCGTGACCGATGTGGTGATAGCGCAGGTAGTCGTAGGACAGGTCGTGTCCGCACGACGGGCACACGGAATAGTCGCTGACGATGTTGACAGAGGCGGTCAGGTCATCGGGCTGTTTGCCGATGCCGTAAAACACGCGGTCGTTCGTTGCCTTGAGACGCGCACAGCACAGCTCGTCTGCGTTGAGGATGAGCTTGGTGGTGTCGGGGCAGTAGGTGTCGATGACGCTGAAGATATAATCGGGGTGCGCGTTGCGCTTGAGGGAATCGCGGAACAGGTTGGTCACCACCAGATAATCCGGCTTGATATACGGCAGGATCAGGCGGGAGGCGCGTTCATCCACTTCAAACACCGTGGCATCCACGCGGCATTTGCCGTACCAGGTCAGGCTGTTGATGAGGTTGGTGGTACAGCCGGGCGCGATGTTCGAGCCCGTGCGGTTATTGACTACGCGCTTGCCGTCGGCGGTCAGCGCATCGGTCAGCAGATTGGATACGGTGGTTTTGCCATTGGTGCCCGTGACGCAGATCACCAGCGGCGCGCGCGGCGCCTGCGACATGAAATCGGGGCAGATTCTGGAAGCCAGAACGCCGGGGGTGTGAGAGGCGTTGCGCCCCATCAGGCGGATGAGCTTGGCGCTCGCCTTGGCGGCGATAAGAGCCATGTGGAAACGGAAGCCGGCCATAAAAACAGTCCCTTCTTACCAATAAATATATATGAGTCATTGTAGCGCAAAACGAGGTCCTTGTCAAATAGAACGCGGGAAACCGGGAAAAAGATGAAAAAAGGCGAAAAAATATGGTGCTTTATGGTTGAAAAACGGGCATGGATTCGATATAATATAGAGTAACATGCTATCATAGCCGTAGTATAGGGATGCCGATCGGTGTGCTGACGGCGGATGCTGGCGACGTTTAAAATTGTTCCGAAAGGACTGGATTTCACATGGCAGATAAGAAAAAGATGGTAGAAGCGATCACCGCGATGGACGAGGACTTCACCAAATGGTATACCGACGTGGTCAAGAAGGCGGAGCTCGCGTCCTATTCGGGCGTGCGCGGTTGCATGATTGTCCGTCCCTACGGCACGGCGCTGTGGGAAAATATCCGCAACGATCTGGATGCGCGTTTCAAGGCGCTCGGTCATGAAAATATCATGATGCCGCTGTTCATTCCCGAAAGCCTGCTCCAACGCGAAAAGGATCACGTGGAAGGCTTTGCGCCGGAGGTGGCGTGGGTGACCCACGGCGGCGAGGAGAAGCTCGCCGAGCGGTTGTGCGTGCGCCCCACCAGTGAAACGGTATTCTGCGAGCATTACGCGGATATTATTCATTCCTACCGCGATCTGCCCAAGCTCTACAACCAATGGTGCTCGGTGGTGCGCTGGGAAAAAACCACGCGTCCCTTCCTGCGCACGATGGAATTTTATTGGCAAGAGGGGCATACCATGCATGAGACCGCCGAGGAAGCCTGGGCGGAAACCGAGCAGATGCTCAACGTGTATGCCGATTTCTGTGAGCAGTCGCTCGCTATCCCCGTGGTGAAGGGCCGCAAGACCGACAAGGAAAAGTTCGCCGGTGCGGAAGCCACCTACACCATCGAAGCGATGATGCACGACGGCAAGGCACTGCAGAGCGGCACCAGCCACTATTTCGGCGACGGCTTTGCGCGGGCGTTTGATATTCAGTTCACCGGTCGCGACAACAAGCTCCAATACCCGCATCAGACCTCCTGGGGTATGTCCACGCGCATCATCGGCGCGATCATCATGACCCACGGCGATGACAACGGTCTGGTGTTGCCGCCGCGTGTGGCACCCGTGCAGGTGGTGATCGTTCCGATCGCGATGCACAAGGAAGGCGTCCTCGACAAGGCGCGCGAGCTCAAGGAGCGCCTGCAGGCGACCGTGCGCGTCAAGCTCGACGAGAGCGACAACACGCCCGGCTGGAAGTTTGCGGAATACGAAATGAAGGGCGTGCCGCTGCGTCTGGAGATCGGCCCGAAGGACATTGAAAATGAGCAGTGCGTCGTGGTGCGCCGCGATACGCGCGAGAAGGTCGTCGTGAAGCTGGCGGATCTTGAAACCGAGCTGCCGCGCCTGCTGGATGCGGTGCATGACGGTCTGTATCAGAAGGCGCTTGCCCGCCGCGAGAGCATGACCTACGATGCGCACGATTTTGCGGAAATGAAGGATATCGCCGAGAACAAGCCCGGTCTGATCCGTGCGATGTGGTGCGGCGATCTGGAATGCGAAATGCGCCTGAAGGATGAGGCGGGTGTGACCAGCCGTTGCATGCCGTTTGAACAGGAAGAGCTGTCCGACACCTGCGTGTGTTGCGGCAAAAAAGCCAAGACGATGGTATACTGGGGCAAGGCATATTGATGCCCCGCAGTGTAAAATACGGGAGGAATTGTAATGAGTCAGCTTGACAGACCGATCAAAGGCGACGTTGTCGCTGTTATGCATACCAACATGGGCGATGTGTCCATCCGCTTGTTCCCCGACAAAACGCCCAAAACCTGCGAGAACTTCATCACCCATGCGAAGCAGGGCTACTACGACGGCCTGACCTTCCACCGCGTGATCAACGGTTTTATGATTCAGGGCGGCGATCCCACGGGCACGGGTTGCGGCGGCGAAAGCATCTGGGGTCGTTCGTTTGAGGACGAATTCGATCTGGAGCTTCGCAACTACCGCGGCGCGCTGTCGATGGCGAACGCGGGTCCGAACACCAACGGCAGTCAGTTCTTCATCGTGCAGGCGAACAGCGTGCCGATGCAGATGCTCGCCCAGATGCGTCAACTCGAGGATCGCGGCTTCCCCCGCGAGGTCAATGAGAACTATGCCGCGGTCGGCGGCACGCCGCACCTGGATTTCCGTCACTCGGTGTTCGGTCAGGTGTTCGACGGTATGGACGTGGTGGATGCGATTGCGGCGGTGAAGACCGACGGCAACGACAAGCCGCTCGAGGCGGTCGTCATCAACGGCATTGACGTGTATATTGAGGAGTAATCATATGAAGCTTGTACGTGCGGCGGCGCTGACGGCGGCGCTGGTGTTGCTCATGACCCTTTGCTGCGGATGCGGCGAAAAACCGTTCGGCTGGCAGCTGGAGAAGCCTGCCAAAGGCGAGGAGATCGCCATCATGCACACCAGCATGGGCGACCTGCATATCCGCTTTTTCCCCAAGCAAGCCCCCAAGGCGGTGGAGAACTTCAAGGGACTGTCCCAACAGGGCTACTATGACGGGCTGACCTTCCACCGCGTCATCAACAACTTCATGATCCAAGG
>JAZQHP010000006.1:0-6931 GCA_045540655.1 Acutalibacteraceae bacterium | reverse complement strand
CGCACCGACCGCGACCGGTCACATCAACGCGGTCGGGTCGTTTTGGTCGAGGGTGGCGGCGGCCTCCATGACCTCGCGCAGCGTATCGAGCGAAGTCAGCCCCTTGCGGATTTTTACCGAATAATAGGGCTTCGAGCCCGCACTGATCAGCATGCGCCCTTTGAGCGCCGCCGACAGCGCCATCGCGCGCGGCATCTGCAGGGAGGCGGGGTAGAGCAGGAGGGTGTCGCCCTGCTGTTTGATCTCGAGAATGCCGGCACTGATCGCCATATGACGCAGGGGCGCCACCTCGACGAGTCCCTGCACAGCGGCAGGCGGCTCGCCGTAGCGGTCGATCAGCTCGTCATAGACATCCAAACTGTCCTCGTGCGAGCGGATGTCCGCGATGCGGCGATAGGCTTCCAGCCGACCGGCGTGATCGAAGATGTAGTCATCGGGAATGTGCGCACACACGGGCAGATCGATGAGGCAATCCTGCTCCGCGGCGGCGGGGATTTCGCCCTTTTCCTGTTGCACTGCTTCGCCGAGCAGGCGCAGATACATATCGTAGCCGACCGCTTCCATGTGACCGTGCTGTTGCGCACCGAGCAGGTTGCCCGCGCCGCGGATCTCCATATCGCGCAGGGCGATTTTGAAGCCCGCGCCGAATTCGGTAAATTCCCGCATCGCATCGAGGCGCTTGGAGGCGACCTCGTCAAGCACCTTGCCGCTCTGGAAGGTCAGGTAGGCAAAGGCGCGACGCGCACTGCGTCCGACGCGTCCGCGAAGCTGGTGAAGCTGGGACAGACCGTAGCGGTCGGCGTTTTCGATGATGAGGGTGTTGACGTTGGGGATGTCCACGCCCGTTTCGATGATGGTGGTGCACACGAGGATGTCGATTTCGCGGTCGAGCACCTGCTGCCAGATCTCCGACAGCTGATCCTCGGTCATGCGCCCGTGCGCCACGGCGATGCGGGCTTCCGGCAGGCGCAGTTGCCATGCCGCGGCGACCCGCTCGATATCGTCGATGCGGTTGTGCAGGTAGTAGACCTGTCCGCCGCGGCGCAGTTCGCGCGCGATCGCGTCCTGCAGAAGATGGGCATCGTGCTCCATGACGAAGGTCTGCACAGGGTGGCGGTCCTGCGGCGCTTCCTCAAGGATGGACATATCGCGGATGCCGCTGATCGCCATGTTCAGCGTACGCGGGATGGGGGTCGCCGACAGCGTCAGCACGTCGACGGTGGGATATTTTTCTTTGATTTTTTCCTTCTGTGCCACGCCGAAGCGCTGTTCCTCGTCGATGATGAACAGACCCAGATCCTTCATCTTCACGTCATCCGACAGCAGGCGGTGGGTGCCGATGAGCAGATCCACCTCACCCGCCTGTGCCCGCCGCAGGATGGATGCCTGTTGCTTCGGGGTGCGGAAGCGCGACAGCATTTCGATCGTGACGGGGAATCCGTCGAAGCGCGTCAGCGCGGTGTTGAAGTGCTGATAGGCAAGGATGGTGGTCGGCACCAGCAGGATGCACTGCTTGCCGTCGGCGATGGCGCGGAATGCCGCGCGCAGGGCGATTTCGGTTTTGCCGAAGCCCACGTCGCCGCACAGCAGGCGCTCCATCGGGACCGCCCGTTGCATATCGCGGCGGATCTCCTCTGCACAGCGGAGCTGATCGTCCGTCTCCTCATAGGGGAAATGCCGCTCGAAATCGTATTGCCATTCGCCGTCCTCGGGGAAGGCGTGTCCTTTGGTCGCCATACGTTTGGCATACAGCGCGATCAGCTCGCGCGCAATATCCTTGACGGCGGCGCGCACGCGGGTTTTGGCGCGTTGCCATTCCATGCCGCCGAGCTTGTGAAGCTTGACGGTCGCGTCGTCCTTGGTGCCGATGTATTTGGACACCAGATCCAGCTGGGTCACGGGGACGTACAGCATGTCGCCTTTGGCGAACTCCAGCTTGATGTAGTCCTTGACAATGCCCTGCATGGACACCTGATGAATGCCAAGGTAGATGCCGATGCCGTGGGCGGCGTGAACGACGTAGTCACCGGTTTTGAGCTCCTCCAGACTGCCGATGGGCGTCCCGCGCGATTGTTTGTTCATCAGGCGGCGCTTTTTGGAGCGGGCGGCGCGTCCGTGGGTGAGGATCGCCACGTCGCCCGTCGGGAAATCAAAGCCGGAGGACAAGCCGCCCGTTGTCACCAGAATGCGCCCGCGCATCGGGCGTTCGGGGTGCGGCGCAAACAGGCAGGGAAGCCCCGCCTCCTTCAGATCGTCGCACAGCACCTTGGCGGTTTTTTCCTCGGGTCCCGCCAGCACCACCGCGGCGGTGTGCCGTGCCATCAGGTCTTTCAGGTCGTCGATGAGCAGTTCGGTCGTGCCCGAAAACGGCGGCAACTGCCGCGCGTTCATGTGCAGATTGGTGCGAAGCGGCAGGTCGCGCACCGCGCGGGAGAAGTTCTCCGTCACGGCAAGCGCGCGGCGCTCAAGCGTCGCAAAAAACGCACCTTCCTCCGCCGCAAAGCGGTCGAGCGAGCGGCACAGCTTGCCTTGCTCGAGCAGGGAGCGGATCTCCTCGCTCATGCGCCAGTGAGCGGCGTGGAACTGCTCGCGCACACGGCTCCACTCGCACACGAGCACGGGACTGTCGGGCAGATAGTCAAGCAGGGTCGCTCGCTCGCGATAGAGAAGCGGGGTGTAGCGCTCAAGCGACAGATGCTCGCCGCCGACCAGCCGTGCGGCATCCGCCTCCAGCCAGACGCGCGCATCCTGTTGTTTGCCGCGAAGCGAGGCGGCAAGCGCACGCAGGGACGCGGCAAGCGCGGTCGGATCGTCGCAAAGAAGCTCGACGGCGGGCGGAACGCTCACCGCATCCAGCGGATCGGTGCGGCGCTGGGTATTCAGATCGAAATGAGACAGGGTGTCGACCGTGTCCCCCCACAGCTCCAGGCGCACGGGCGCGGGCATTGCGGCGGGGAAGATGTCGATGATGCCGCCGCGCACCGCGAATTGTCCCGCACTTTCCACGCGCGCAACCCGTTCGTAGCCCGCCGCCGCCAGCGCTTTGGGCAGGTCGTCGGTCGGAAGGGGGCAATCGGCGGTGATGTCGATGGTGTTCATCAGCAGGGTGTCGGGCGGGATGGTGAACTGTGCCGCCGCTTCGGCGCACGCCACCACGCAATCAACGCCGCCCGCCGCCAGACGACCGAGCGCCGCCAGGCGCTGTTGCTCGTATTCGCGCGACGAGGAGCGCATGGTGCCGAAGGTGAGGTCGCGCGCGGGATACAGCACCGCGTCCACGTCCATCGCCTGCAGATCCTCGGTGAGCTTGGCGGCTTCCGCCTCGTCACCCGTCAGCACCAGCGGGGTCTTGAAATCGTGCGCCATCGCCGCGGCGATGGCGGCACGATGAATGTGGGCGGGACCCGTGATCAGTGCGGGGGTCTCCCGCGCGGTAAGGGCGGCGAGCAACGCCGTGACCGATGGGTCGCTTGTGACGGCGCTGTACAGCAATGTGTTCATAAAAAACTCCTTTTCCTAAAACAGGGAATGGGGCGGGTACATCCGTACCCACCCTGTCGATAATATGAAAAAAGTATGGGGACGCCGGGCCGGTCGTCGGCGGGACACCGACGGGCGGCTCGGTTATTTTTTGGAATACAGATTCATCGCGCGGGTCAGCTCCCCTTGCGCGATGAGGGCGGCGGCATCCGCGGCATCGGCGAACGCGGGGTCGAGGAGCTTCATATCCTCGTCCGAGAAGCGGGACAGCACCCACTTGACGAGATCGTAGTCGGGATGCGGCTTCTGTCCCACGCCGACGCGCACACGCGCAAATTTATCCGTGCCAAGGCACGTCGTGATATCGCGAAGCCCCTTCTGTCCGCCGTCACTGCCGCCGTTGCGGATGCGCAGTTTGGCAAT
Source organism: Acutalibacteraceae bacterium (assembly GCA_045540655.1). Lineage (GTDB taxonomy): Bacteria > Bacillota > Clostridia > Oscillospirales > Acutalibacteraceae > RGIG1959. The sequence goes on along the minus strand of JAZQHP010000006.1, from coordinate 3,028 downwards.
ATCCAGATTGATGTCGTCGGAGATGACGACGATCTGCGACGGCTCGAGCTTGTAGAACATGGCGGCTTCCTGCACGGCAAGACCGCTGCCGTTCATCATGGTCTGCGGCTTCATGAGCAGTACCTTTTTGTCGCCGACGGTCGCCTCGCCCACCAACGCGTGAAAGCGCGAGCGGTCGATGCGCACGCCGAGCTTGTCGGCGAGCTTGTCGATGCTTAAAAAGCCCGCGTTGTGGCGGGTGCGTTCGTATTGACGACCGGGATTGCCCAGTCCCACGATGAGAAAGGACACGGGTCCTGTGGCGGTTTTGCGGAACAACATAGAAGGAAAAACCCCTTTTATATCAAAAGTATGCGTCTATTATGATACAAATTGCGGTGGAAGGCAAGCGGATTTTGAGAATTTTCGGACACTTTATGAAAAAATCACGGCTTTTTTTCAAAAATACAAAAAAACGCTTGGAAAACACGGAAAGCTATGTTATAATAAAGTGTGATGCGGTGCCCGTGTTCCGGAAAGGCGCACCGTTTGAAACAGTCAATCTTTAAGAGGAGGCTATATAATGGCTACAAAGTATGTGTATCTGTTCTCTGAAGGCAACGCTACCATGCGTGAGCTGCTCGGCGGCAAAGGCGCAAACCTGGCCGAAATGACCGCGATCGGTCTGCCCGTGCCCCAAGGTTTCACCGTCACCACCGAGGCTTGCACCCGTTACTATGAAGACGGTCGCAAGATCGACGATGCCATCAAGGCGGAAATCCTTGAGAACATCGCGAAGATGGAAGAGATCACCGGCAAAAAATTCGGTGACAAAGAAAACCCCCTGCTCGTCTCCGTGCGTTCGGGCGCCCGCGCTTCGATGCCCGGCATGATGGACACCATCCTCAACCTCGGTCAGAACGAGGAAGTGGTGGAAACGATGGCCGCTCAGTCCGGCAATCCCCGCTGGGCGTATGACTGCTATCGCCGCTTTATCCAGATGTATTCCGACGTTGTTATGGAAGTCGGCAAGAAATATTTCGAAGAGCTCATCGACGAAATGAAGGAAAAGAAGGGCGTCACGCAGGACGTCGAGCTGACCGCGGAAGACCTTAAGGAACTCGCCGGTCAATTCAAGGCGGAATACAAGAACAAGATCGGCAAGGACTTCCCCTCCGATCCCATCGAGCAGCTCATGGGCGCGGTGGAAGCCGTGTTCCGTTCCTGGGACAACCCCCGTGCGAACGTGTATCGCCGCGACAACGACATCCCCTACTCCTGGGGTACCGCTGTCAACGTGCAGATGATGGCGTTCGGTAACATGGGCGACGACTGCGGCACCGGTGTTGCCTTCACCCGTGACCCCGCCACCGGCGAAAAGGGTCTGATGGGCGAATTCCTCACCAACGCGCAGGGCGAAGACGTTGTCGCGGGTGTCCGCACCCCGATGCCCATCGCCGAGATGGCTGACAAGTTCCCCGAGGCGTTTGCCGAGTTCAACAAGGTTTGCGCCATTCTGGAAGATCACTATCGCGACATGCAGGATATGGAGTTCACCGTTGAGCACGGCAAGCTCTTCATGCTGCAGACCCGTAACGGCAAGCGTACCGCGAAGGCGGCGCTGAAGATCGCCTGCGACCTCGTTGAGGAGCAGATGATCGACAAGAAGCAAGCGGTGGCGATGATCGATCCCCGTAACCTCGATACCCTCCTGCACCCGCAGTTTGACGCGAAAGCGCTCAAGGCGGCGACACCCGCCGGCAAGGGCCTGGGCGCGTCCCCCGGTGCGGCTTGCGGTAAAGTCGTGTTCACCGCGGAAGATGCGGAAGCCTGGAACAGCCGCGGCGAAAAGGTTATCCTCGTTCGCCTCGAGACCTCTCCCGAGGACATCACCGGCATGAAGGCTTCGCAGGGCATCCTGACCGTTCGCGGCGGTATGACCTCTCACGCGGCGGTTGTCGCGCGCGGCATGGGCACCTGCTGTGTCTCCGGCTGCGGCGAGATCAAGATGGACGAAGAGAACAAGAAGTTCGAGCTCGCGGGTAAGGTTTACAACGAGGGCGATTACATCTCCATCGACGGCTCCACCGGTGCGATCTACGACGGCATCATCCCGACCGTGGACGCGCAGATCGTGGGCGAGTTCGAGACCATCATGAACTGGGCGGACGAGTTCCGTACCCTGAAAGTGCGCACCAACGCCGACACCCCCGCCGACGCGGCGAAGGCTGTTGAGCTGGGCGCGGAAGGCATCGGCCTGTGCCGTACCGAGCACATGTTCTTTGAAGCCGATCGTATCGCGGCGTTCCGTGAGATGATCTGCGCCGATACCGTGGAAGAGCGCGAAGCGGCTCTCGAGAAGATCCTGCCCTATCAGCAGGGTGACTTTGAAAAGCTCTACGAGGCTATGGAAGGCAACGCAGTTTGCATCCGCTTCCTCGATCCCCCTCTGCACGAGTTCGTGCCCACCGAGGAAGCCGATATTGCGCTCCTCGCCGAGTCGCAGGGCAAGACCGTTGCCGACATCAAGAACATCATCGCGTCCCTGCATGAGTTCAACCCGATGATGGGTCACCGTGGCTGCCGTCTGGCTGTCACCTATCCCGAAATCGCGAAGATGCAGACCAAGGCTGTCATCCGCGCGGCGATCGCTGTGAACGCGGCGAACGACTTCACCGTGAAGCCCGAGATCATGATCCCGCTGACCGGCGAAGTGAAGGAAATGAAGTTCGTGAAGGATATCGTTGTCGCGACTGCCGACGCGGAAATCGCCGCGGCGGGCGTCGAGCTCGAGTACGAAGTGGGTACCATGATGGAAATCCCGCGTGCGTGCCTCACCGCCGACGACATCGCGAAGGAAGCAGAGTTCTTCTGCTTCGGCACCAACGATCTGACCCAGATGACCTTCGGCTTCTCGCGTGACGATGCCGGCAAGTTCCTCTCGGCTTACTACGACACCAAGATCTACGAGAACGATCCGTTCGCGAAGCTCGACCAGACCGGTGTTGGCAAGCTGATGGATATGGCCGTGACCCTCGGCAAGAAGGTC
>JAZQHP010000005.1:0-9793 GCA_045540655.1 Acutalibacteraceae bacterium | reverse complement strand
CATCACGATACATCCGACGTCGGCGGGAAGCTTTCCGGGCGGGACTTTTCGCCCGGTCGTCTGCGCGATGAGCACCTTTTCCGCGCCCTGCGGGTAGGTAGCGGGAAGTTTTTTGACAATCACCTCGCGCCCGGGCTTACTCACCCCGCGGGCAATCTTCGTCAGTTCCGCAATCGCCTGCGGTTTGTTGCTTTCAATCGCAATAATGACGCGCTTAGCATCCAGAAATTCCATAATGGTCTGCACACCCGACACAATATCCCACGAATTCTCCATGCATTCGCGGTAGTCCGCCGTGATATACGGTTCGCATTCCGCGGCGTTGATCAGGATGGTGTCCACCTCATCGATATTTTTCGGGTTGAGCTTCACGTGTGTGGGGAAGCCAGCGCCGCCCAGACCGACCAGTCCGCTCGCACGCACCGCCGCGAGGAACTCCTCAAACGTCGTCACGGTAGGCGGCGTCAAGCCTTCGTAGACCCGTTGCTCACCATCGCTTTTGATGACAACCGCCGCCACCTCCTGTCCCGAGGGCATCGTGACGGTCGTGATCGCGCTCACCTCGCCCGACACCGAGCTGTGCACGGGGGCGGACAAATACGCATCGCTGTCGCCGACGATCTGTCCGACGCTCACCTTGTCCCCCACCTTCACCGTCGGCTTACAGGGCGGACCGATGTGCTGTCCCATCAACAGCGTCACGGTTTCGGGCGGCGGCATCATCACCGTCTCACACGCGGCCGTGTGCTTGCGATGCGGAGCAGACACGCCGCCGCGGATCGCGGAAAACAAAGCCATATCATCTCATCCTTTCCGAATGTGTATCTATCTCTTTCCAAAGAATCCTCTTATTCAGATGCGGCGCATGCGCCACCACCGCATTGAGCACCAGTCCCATCAGCGTACCGCTGACCGCGCTGACGGTCATAAGCAGTGCGCCGTAGCTCCACACCGCGGGCGACAGCATCACCGTCGCACAGCACAACTGCCCGATCGTGTGCGCTCCCGCCGCCGCGACGCTGACGCCGACAAAGCTGATGCATTCGCGGCGCACAAGCGGCAACAAGAGAAGGGTCATACCCACCGACAGCGCCGTACCGCATCCTGCCAGCAACGCCGCGGTTGTGCCGCGCATCCACAGCGCCAGCGCGACCTTGACAACGCCCATCGCCACCGCCCCGTACGGACCGAGGCTCCACGCCGCCAGCATCACCGTCAGGTTCGATAACCCGAAACGCGCCATCGGCACGGGAAGCGGCGGCAACCAGCTTTCCAGCGCCGAGAGCGCGGCGGTCAACGCCGCGAGCACCCCGAAAAGTGCCATCTGTCCCGCAGGGGACACCGTCTGTTTCTTCATGCCTTCGCGCCTCCGTCACCGCGCCACCGCATCGGGGGCATCCTTGCCGCCCTCCACGGTCAGCAGGATCCCCGTCGGCAGACACGCCGCGGTTTGTCCGCTTTTGGTCAGCCGTCCCGTCTGCACACACACCTGATCGGAACACGGTGCGCTTCGCACAAACGCCGCACCGTCCTCGATACAAACCAGCAGTTCCTGCCCGTCACGTCCGCACACAACCACCTCGCGGTTGTCCGTCAGAGGGAACACGAGCTCCTGCGTCGGCGTGGTGATGCGAAGCCGTTGCCCCTCCCCCGCCGACAGGCTGGCGACGACCATCAACGCCGCCGCCAGCAGGCACAGCGCCACCACCATCACGTCTCCCCGACGGAACCACACCGTGCGGCTCATGGCGCTCCTCCCCTTTTTTTCACAAACCCGTTGGCAGGTTGCCGAAAGTATGGTATACTAACGGAAAGGGCTTGTAGTGATAATAATAATCCGACTATAATCATACCTTTTTTTCGCTGAAAACGCAAGTCTTTTGCACGTTTTCTGCAAAGAAACTCAAAGGAGTGACGATCCCCCGTGAAACCGTTTCGCACCCATATGCCCGTGGAGCTGATTGTCGGCGAAGGCGCGCTCTCGGGATGCGGCGAAAAAGCCGCCACCTTCGGCAAACGCTGTCTGATTCTGACGAGTGAACATGCCGCCGAACAAAGCCGTGCGCTGTTCGATGCCATCGACAGCATGAAGGCGGCAGGCGTGGAAGCCACCGTCTATCCCTACATCCGCGCCAACCCCACTTGGGATCAGTGCCGCGCGGCGGCGGACGCCCTCGGCGTGATGCGCGCCAAAAGCATTCTTGCCATCGGCGGCGGCTCGGTGATGGATGCCGCCAAAGCGGTCGCGATCCTCGCCAACAACTATATCCCGAGTGCCAACACGCTGTTCCGCGGCGAGTGGAAACGCCCGCCGATCCCGCTGATGCTGTGCGGCACCACCGCAGGCACAGGCAGTGAGGTATCAAGCGTGTCGGTCATCACCGATCCGAACGGACAAAAGCGAAGCATCAAGCATCCGTTTTGCTACGCGACGTGCGCCTTCTGCGACCCGCGTTACACCGATTCCATGCCGCGAAGCATGACCGTCTCAACCGCGCTTGACGCGTTGTGCCATGTGACAGAGGGCTTTCTGAACCCCGCGTGCGATCCCGTGTCGGACGCCTTTGCCGCGCAGGCATTGCCCCGCCTGATGCAGGGGCTGACCGCCCTTTGTGACCGCGAGCTTCCCGACCGCACCGAACGCGACACGCTGTATTACGGCGCTCTGCTGGCGGGCATGGTGCTGGGAGCATGCGGCACCGCGTATCCGCATCCGATGGGCTATGTGCTCACGGAAGATCACGGCATCCCGCACGGACAGGCATGCGCCGTGTTTTTGCCGTCCCTGCTCGACCGCGCCCGCGAATATGGTCCCGACCGCGCGGCGGCACTCTTTGCGATGTGCGGCGGCGAAGACGCCCTGCGTGCGGTACTGCGCACCCTGATCTCAGTGAACGTCGCCGTCACCGACGACCAATGGCACCGGTATGCCGCCCGCTTCGCCGCGTTGCCGCATTACGCCCGTACCCCGGGCGGTTTTGACGGTGACAGCGCCATCGCGCTGATGCGCTCGTTATTTTCTTAAAATTCCACCCGCCCCCTTGACAGAGCACGGTAAATAGTGTAATATAGTATCCAAAACCAGATGAAACGTTTAAATAAACTTCACGGAGGGATATTATGAGTTACCGTATTACTACCGAAACCACCTGTGATCTGCCGTTTTCTTACTATCAGGAGCGTCAGATCGGACTGATCGGTCTGGGCTTCCTGCTGGGCGGCACCGAATATATCGAAGGTCCCGATCAAGGCATTACCCTCGACGAGGTCTACGCCGCGATGCGTAACAAAGAGAGCATCACCACCAATCAGGCCAACGCCTTCCGCTTTGTGGAATATTTTGAGCCCATCCTGCAAGGCGGCGAAGATATCCTGCACATGTGCTTTTCGAGCGGTCTGTCGGGCACGTATCAATCCTGCATGCAAGCCGCCGAGGAACTGCGCGAGCGCTATCCCGAGCGCAAAATCATCGTGATCGACACGCTGTGCGCCTCGCTCGGTCAGGGTCTGCTTGTGCATTTCGCGGCGAATCACCGCGACAACGGCATGTCCATCGAGGACAACGCCGCGTGGGTGGAAGCCAACAAACTGCATCTCGCGCACTGGTTCACGGTGGATGACCTGATGTTCCTCCATCGCGGCGGACGCGTGCCGAAGTCGACGGCAATGGTCGGCTCCCTGCTCGGCATCAAGCCCATTCTGCACGTGGACAACGAGGGACACCTCGTCAGCGTCGGCAAGGTGCGCGGACGCGACGCATCGCTTAAAGAGCTGGTCAACCGCATGAAGGCGACGATGACCGAAGATCCCGCCACCGCCACCGTCTTCATCAGCCACGGCGACAGCGAAGACGAAGCGAAGAAGGTCGCCTCCTACGTCAAGGAGATGACGGGTGCGAACGTCGAACTGATCCACTGCCTCGGTCCTGTGATCGGCGGTCATGCCGGTCCCGGCACGATGGCGCTGTTCTTCCTCGCCACCGAACGATAAGAAAACGCAAAACCGCCCGTAAGCATTGCTTACGGGCGATTTTTTCAGTTGCCTTTTCGACAAACCCAGATATTTCGTATTTGGGAGCGGATGGATTCCAATGCCCATTCCTTTTCCGAGCGAGCCCGACTGTTCGGATCGTTGACCCGAACAACACCGTCATCGTACGCCGTCAATACAATGAAATGCCCGCTTGTGGTAAAGTCGCCTTCCCCGAGAATGCATATAATCGGATTGCCGACCGCCAGATTATCCCGTATTCGTGCTTCGTCCAGCGGAATTTCCGTGACATCCAGCCCGAGCATCTCTCCTCCTTCGGAAATCAACGTCCATTGACTGCCCTGTCCGTCCGACGCATATCCGTTGTCCTCGGCAAAGCGGGCGATATATAACGGATCATACCGCTCGTCCTCCAATACATACAAGCATACCATAGACAAGCATGTCGGTCCGCACCCCGAAAGCCCGAAACATTCGCCGGCATACGGCTTGTAGCCCCAACGTTCATCCCATTGCATAAGAAGCGGCACCTCGTCCGTACCAACACAGTCCTGCAAATCAATCATTGGTTCGGCATCCTTTTTCAGCGGATAATGTAACACAAAATCCCGCGTTTCGGGGTTGGCGTCAAGCATAGCAATCAACGAATCCGGCCACTCGGTCACGGATAACCCCTGCTCCTGCGCGAATGCTTTCACTGCCTGCTTTGCCGACGGCTCTTTCACTTGCCCCGGTACGATCTCGGTTACATGAAGCACCATCATCCCTGACAACAACACAATCACCAACGTCACCAGCATCACCGCTGCGCCACTGCATCCTCTGTTCCGTTTCATGTTTCAACACCTCCGTACAATCGGTACGAACGCATTGTAACACAAAAAGGCGACGTATATATTTAACGTCGCCTTTTTATATTCTTAGGATTTTATTAACCTCTCAAAGCTCCACGATCATGCCGTCGTAGGCGACGATAAAGCCGTCGTCCTTCACCTCCGCTTCCAGTTCCTCGTGAAGCTGACCGCAGTTGTGGGTGAAGTGGTTGACGATGACGGTGGCGTCCGGTTTGAGCGCGCCCGCTTCACGAAGCTCGGCAACCGCCTGACGGTTGTCGGGCAGACCCATATGACTGAAGCCGGGAGCGTTTTTACCGAAGGTGCAGTCGAGACTCACCAGGTCGAGAGATTGCTTCTTGAGAAAGTCCATCGTCTCGGTCGGAATCGTGTAGGTATCGTGTGCGTAGAGCGCCGTTTTGTCGCCGTCCTGCACCAGATAGATGCCCGCCTGCTCCCAGGGCGCATGATTCGCGGGCATAAACGTGAACACCACGCCGCATTCGGCGGTATACGGTGTGAAATACGTAAGCTCCGTCAGCCGCAGATACTGCTCGGTGAGCTCCGCATTTTCGTACAGACGCAACCGCTCCAGCGCCGCGCGGTTCGCGTACACGTTCATCGGGCGCTCATCCTCCATGCGACAGAACACGGGACTGCGCCGCATACACAGATCCTCGGCATCGAAATGGTCATGATGCGAATGGGTGATAAACACATCCCGCACACGGGAAAACGGAATACCGAACCGTTGCGAAAAGGTCATCACGTCGGGCGGAAAATCGATCATCGCGGCATCGTTGATCACAAGTCCCGACCGCAGTCGCAGGTTTTTGCCGCCTGCCGCGCGGGCGCGACGGCACGCGTCGCATTCACAGCACAGCGCGGGAAAACCTTCCGCGGCGGCGGTGCCCAGATATTGCCATTTCATAACCCATTCTCCTTTATACGGAAAAATCGCATCCGCGGTCTCACGATGAGTACGGATGCGATTTTGTCGTCTTATTGATGCTCGTCCGCCCAGACAGCCGCATTAGCCTTGGAAATGCAGGCAATCTTTTCCACGGGATACGGGGATTCCTCACCGCCGATGCCGTACAGGAAGAAATGTCCTTCGGGCGCCTGATAGAGGATCTCTTCGTAGCCGGCGGGATCGCCGAACACGCCGTACACGGCCTTCGCGATCACAGTCGCGGTGTCGGTATCATAGACTTTTTTACGAATGATCTTTTGCATGGGTGTCAATCTCCTTTCCTAAAGGCGCATCGCGCCGAATCGGGATACAGAAGCCGTCTTGCTTCTTCGCCTTTATTGTAGACCACTTTGTTTGAAAAAGCAAGGAAAAAACGCGATTTCTTCTCATTTGCCAAAAATCCTCGATCCGAGCTTGGTGTTTTCCAACGCTTTGACCAACAAAATGCCGCCGAGAATCGCAGGAATCAGCTCACCGACGGCAATTTGTCCCGCAAACAGCCAGAAGCCGCCCCATTGCCACCGCCCGAGGGTCACCAGTGTCAGTTCGCCGCCGATCAGCAGAGCGTTGACAATTACCGGCCACAGCACCGACATCCACGGCACGCCGCACACCCGCACACGGCGGCAGGCATAGGACAAAAACGCGGCGATCAGTGTCGCCGCACTGCCGATCAGGATATCCCACACACCCGCGATATTGGCGCCCATCGCCACGCCCAGGGCGTTGGCGATCGCGCACCCGAGGGTGAGACCCCAGACGGCGCGCCGCGATACCACGGGCAAGCTCGTCAGGGCTTCGGAAAAGCGGCACTGGATGGTGCCGAAGGAAGCGACAGGCAGGATCAGCGTGAGCACGGCATACAGTGCGGCAACCATCGCGATCTGCGTCACGTGGACAAGAGACATCCGGTTTTTCATGATTCATCATTCCCCTAGTTTTGTTTTAGGCCGGGATGGTTTCGAACCGGCCGTTGCCCGAAAAGCAACACGACAAGCATACGGGATTTCGCCCGATTTGTCAAGGGTTTTCTCCGCAAGGCGCGTATTGCCAGCGGTCAATATGCGTCGCATCGGTCATGTATTCAGGCACTCCCCCGCACACAGCGGGGGCTCCCGTGTCGATGATGATCAGCTTCACCTTCATCTTATCGGGAAGGATGCTTTTGATGTACACCGATACCGTCTGCCCGACACACACGTCGTCCTTCGGCTCGGCAAGCCCCGCCAGATTCGGCGTGAGTTCCACAAACACGCCGTAGGATTCCACCGATCGCACCACGCCGACCACCGTTTCGCCCGCGCAGAAGCGGGCGGCATTCTGCGCCCATGTGCCGAGCAGTTCCCGCATGGAGAGACAGATACGCCCGTCCTCCATCGACGACACCACACACCGCACCATATCTCCCACCCGCACACGGTCGCGCGGATGCGAAATGCGGCTGATCGACATGGCGGCAATCGGCAACAAGGCAGGCACGCCGCACCCGATATCACAAAAAGCGCCGAACGCTTCCAGACGCGTCACGCGCGCCGCCACCACATCTCCGACACACACCTGTTCGCGAAAATGCGCGCGGCATCGTTCCTGCGCCGTGCGGCGGGACAGGATCGCCGTTTCGCGCCCCTCCTCGTCCGTATCAATGCGCATCACCGTAAAACACACGGGCTTGCCGACGCGGGACAACAGCGCGATATCCCGCACCGTCCCTTCGCGGATGCCGATCGCGCCCTCCTCATGCGGGATGATACCTGTCATGCACGGCAGATCCACATATAAATTGTGCGCGGCGTCGCATCGCACCGCCATCGCCTCCAACACCTCATCCCGCTCCATTGCCGCTTTCAGCTGTGCCGCATCGGCAAGCGCGCGACCGTTTTGCGGTTGGTTGTACAAACAGCCCTCGGGCCAATATCGTTTCATATCCCGTCATCCTTTCCGTTGTCATCCGTACAACGTATGCATCCGCGCGAGCCGTTATGCCTGTTCGGTCAACAGCGGCACCGTCCGCGCAATATCCTCCTCGCACACAAACCGCACCGTCAGATGGTAGGTATCCCCTTCCCAGCGCCCTGTCGCCGTTCGGTCGGTGATCCTTGCCGCTGCGCTTTGCGCCGCGAGCGCCGCATATGCCCGTTGCATGGCAAGGCGTTCTGCCTGTTCCTCGGTAAACGACACCGCGCGTTCGGTTTGCTCGGTGAACACGGTCCACGTCACCCCCAGCGGCAACGGCGTGCCGAACAGATGCCAGAAGCGTTCCTCTTCGCTCACCGTATAGCCTTCCTCCGACCGCATCGGCGAATACAACGGCAGGCGGCATCCGAACACACACAACGTCGGTTGCTCCACCCGCCGTCCCGCGACACCGATCATTTCCGTGCGCGCCGCCTGCACCGTCACCTCGCGTTCGGTGCGCGCGATCACCGTCGCCGCCGCATGGCGGAACAGCGTCTCCCGCTCGGTTTCCACCGCCCCGCACACCAACAGCTCCCCCTGCGTGACTGCTTCGCCCACCTGTATCATGGATTGTCCCGCCGTCACCTGCGCCGACAGGATCAGCCCGTCGACAGCGGCAACCACGTTGGCGGGATCGTCCCCCGCTTTCGGGACCGCCTGTTCCTGCAACCGCAGTTCCACGTGCGCCACGCATCCCTCAAACGACACCGACAGCGAATGGATCGCGGGGATACTCGCGACCGCATCCATGCGCAGGGACGCCACGTCGACCTCGCGGATGGACGCGCCGTGATGCAATCCCGCCCGCTCCAGACACGCCGTGATCTGCATCCGAAGCATCGGGTCGCACGGCGGCAGATCAATGACCCACACACGCGTCGCAAGCACCATATAGATGATCACCGCCACGATCGCACCGACGATCAGTCCGCTGCGATGCCGCCACGGACGCCACCATACATACGCGCCGCTCTGTCGCCGATGCCGCACCCGCGTTCCCGTGCGGGCGGCGGCGGGACGCAGGCGACCGTAATCCCGCACGCGGCAGGTCGCTTCCAAGCCGTTGTCTTTGTGGCGGATATCCCACAGACGAATACCGTCATCGGACAACCGCTTGAGAAACCGTTCGCACAGCCCGCCTTCGGCATCAAACACGACATATCCGCATACCCATCGCCACCACCGAATGATCCACATCGCGCCGCCCCCTATACAAATTCCACCGCCAGCAGTTGCCCGCTGACGGCGATCTCGGTCGTGTGATACGCTTCCATGACAAGGGCGTGCCCGAGAATGCGCACATCCCCGCTTTTCGTACGGATGCGGATACAATCCGTTTCGTATTCCACAATGTCACACGCCCCTTGCACCGTCAGGCGGCTTCGCCCCTCCAGCTCCAGACGCGCCTCGCCCGACAGCGCGCCGTCCGGCAGATCCAGCCACCGCTCCGCTTTTCCGACCCACACGTTCGCTTCCCCCTTGTTTTTTATCAGCCTATGCGTCGGTCTCCCGAATAATTCCTGCGGACAAGGCATATACATGGGGACAGGAAAGGACGGGATAGCATGCGGGTGTGTATCGTATCGGGGCGAACGGTCAGGCGGGCGGCGGTGTGCCTGCTGTGTGTGCTGGCCGCATGGTTGCTGTTGCGGTTTCCCACCGCCGCCGCCAACGGGGTTTCGCGGGGACTATCGGTTTGCGGGAAACAGCTGATCCCCTCGCTGTTTCCCTTTCTGGTGCTCACAGGGTTTATCATCAAAAGCGGCATCGGCACGGATGCCGTGGCGGCGCTGACACGACGTGTTCCGTTTCTGCGCGGACGTGGAGAGGCGCTGACGGTGCTGTGCATATCCATGCTCGGCGGCTATCCGACGGGCGCGGTGGCAATTATCGGACTGATGCGGCAAGGAGCGCTTACTGCCGAGGGCGGCAAGCGCTTACTGCGATGTGCGGTACACGCCGCGCCCGCGTTCGTCATCGGCGGCGTCGGGGTCGGCATGCTCGGCTCGGTACAGGCGGGTCTGCTGTTGTGGGGGGCGCA
>JAZQHP010000004.1:0-15257 GCA_045540655.1 Acutalibacteraceae bacterium | reverse complement strand
ACTACCACCACCACCACTACCACCACCACCACCACTACCACTACTACCACTACTACTACTACCACCACTACTACTACTACTACCACCACTACCACCACTACTACGACCACTACTACTACTACCACTACTACTACCACTACTACCACTACTACTACCACCACTACCACTACTACTACCACCACTACCACTACTACTACCACCACTACCACTACCACGACTGCTGCTCCGGCGGGCAGCGTGGTGTACACGGTGTCCTCTTATGAGGCGGCGACCATCTCGGCGGGCGATCAGTTCACTGTGAAACTGAGCACCAGCGCTGTGGCGGACATCGCTTGCGTGGAGTTCAAGCTTGGTTATGACCAGACGAAGCTGAAGCTTGTCGGTACTACGGTTGAGGGCTACCTCGCGAACTTCGACATGAAGAAGGCGCAGGCTCCCGCGACTCCCGAGCAAAACGATCCCACCATTGGTGAAGTGTGGGTGACCGGTATGACCATGAGCCAGTTCTCCGGTGCGGAAGGCGAAGTCATCGCGACCATCACCTTCGAAGCGATCGAAGACATCACCACGAACTTCGACTTCATCACGGTGAAGGAGCCGATCGCTCTGAACCTTGCCGGTGAGAAGTACCCGGTCAGCACTGTGCTTGGCGGTGTGAAGGTTGCCGGCGGCGACGTGACTACCACGACGCCCACCACGACCACGACCACTACGACGACCACCACTACTACCACCACTACCACGACGACGACCACCACCACTACTACCACTACTACTACCACCACGACGACGACGACCACGACGACCACCACCGAGGCTGGTGAGACCACCACCACGACGGCGGCTCCGACCACCACGACGAAGGCTCCCGTGACCACCACGACGGCGGCGAAGCCCACTCAGGGCACCAACCCCGACGTGCCGAAGACTGCGGATGTCAGCGACGCGATGCTCTACATCCTGGTTGCCGGTCTGGCGGCTGCAGCGGTTGTTCTGACCTCTGTGGTGATGAAGAAGACCTCTCGCTAAGAGACGGCTCGGAATCGTCAGTAATAGGTAATTAATCGGAACGCCCCGTCCTTTCGGACGGGGCGTTTTTCCTGTTTTCTGTGTATATCGTACGCATCATTCTGCGGGGATCCTTCCCTTCGGCGGTATATCACCGTACGGCACGGATTCGGCGCGGAACACGATGCTAAGTTCCGATATACCCAAACCGACCGTAGCCTACCGAAGACGAGAAGGGAAGGGTCGCTTGTTGAATATACGAAGGCTAGTGACCTTGTATCATCCGATGGATATTGACGATCCGTGCACAGCATAATAACCGCCATTGTATGCCGTCCGCATCTGACTTCCGGCATCACAAGATCATGATAAATTACCTCAAATAATGACAAAACAACCACAAAATGGTGTGGTTTCTGTCCGATTTTGCGCTATTTGAGGGTGAATTCACACGAAATAGCAAAAAATCCACAAAATATTGTGGAAATATCGAAAAAAAGCTTGCAAATGGGGTAGATATAGGGTACAATAATTACATTCTTGTAAAGAGGGGTGCAGGCGATGCTTCGAAAGGTGATTTGCTTTTTGATTGTTACGGCATTGCTGGGCCTTTGCCTGTACGCCTACGCCACCGCGGAAGCGGCTTCGTTGCCGATGGACCCCGCGGCGGTGATGGCTTTGTTGCCCTGACAACCTATAAAAACGGACAAAGCGTCGACACAAATGTGTGTCGACGCTTTTTTGTATAAACGGATATGGTTGGTGATCCTCTTTGCCGCGGGATGATGGATGGCGTCTTTTCGTTTGCTTAGGGATCATTCACCAACACGGGGTCCGATCGTTGAAACGACCGCATAGAGGCGACAAAAAGAGGAATGGCCCCAAAGAAAAAAGAGGATTCGTCCGGGAATATCGGCGTCTGTGCCGTTACGATCGTTCATATGGTATGTGGAACTCCCACCTCGCAAAGAACAGAATGCCGTTATTGTTGGCAAGATGGAGACGATTGCGGGATGACTGCGACGCAGGCATTTGGATTGGCATGTATGAGTTCGTTTGGCTCAGTTGAGGGGGATTGCGTCGCGACACCCAGGTCGTGCCCTACACGCTAACGGTCGAGTCCTACCATGCGAGCAAAAGAAACCCCACCCGCAAAAACGGGTGGGGTTTCCGGTATGTCTTCAGAGGCACAAGAAAGCGAACGGTAAATCGATAGCTTATGGTCCGGATAAGCGGGATACCAAACGGATCTTACTCGTTCACAACCTCGATCTGGCACATACGCATCGTGGTCAGAGCGGCGGCATGACTGTCGGGAGTCACGCCCGCACAGCACGCGGCATCCACATAGATGGGTGTTTGCGGGAAATATGCCTTGAGAAGCAGGGCATTGGACACCACACAAATATCGGTGCAAAGACCGATCAGCTCAATGGACAGCTCGTTGGGATCATAGTGCTCTCGGATGTAATCCGCCATCGTGACCGAGCCAAACGTCGGTTTTTCAAATACCGTGACGTTTTTGTCGGCAAGGGCATCGGCAACAGCGGTGTTCAGCGTCCAACCGTCGGTATTTTTCACACAGTGCACCACAGGCAGATGTTCCCCTTCGGCTGTGTGAAGATAGTCGCTTTGGTGGGTGTCGAGCGTGACGAGGATATCGTCCGTGTGCTTATGAATTTTTTCAACAACCGCAGGAACGATCGTCTGTGCTTCGCCGGTGCCGAGCGATCCGTCCACAAAATCCTTTTGCATGTCCACCACGATCAGAAGGTGTGTCATAACGGAAGTCTCCTTTGTGTGTAGTGTTGCTTTCAGTATACGCGAAACAGCATCAAAAAGCAAGTGAAATTATGCGCGCTGACGGTGTTCCATACGGCGCCAGCTAATGAAACCGTAGAGGTCGTTGATAAAAAAGATAACAAAGCACACCAGCATGGGAATGTAGGAGCGATCGTGAAGAGACATGATGATCCACAGCACGATCAGCACCAGATCGTTGGCGGCGTAAACCAGCGCAAAATACGGACTGCGGCGGAAAGTCAGATACGCCGCCGCAAAGCTGGTCGCGACGGAAAGGGTGCTCGGCAGGAGAGAGACGGTATTCATAGCACGCAGGATGAAAAAGAAGGCGAGCGTCACTGCCGACGTCAGCGGCACAAGCAACAGGGCTTCTGTTC
The DNA here is from genome assembly GCA_045540655.1 of Acutalibacteraceae bacterium. Lineage (GTDB taxonomy): Bacteria > Bacillota > Clostridia > Oscillospirales > Acutalibacteraceae > RGIG1959. The sequence goes on along the minus strand of JAZQHP010000004.1, from coordinate 12,069 downwards.
TCGACAGGCGCGCAACGGCGACCTGTGACCGCTGACCCTGAAACGGATGGCGAAGCCAGGATACAAGCGAAAACAGCGCCATAGGCGCGGTCATACCGAGATACGTGATCATCTCGCCGTAATAGGCGCAGGTGTAGGATACCACACCGTACAGAGCGCTGAACACCAGCATCAGCACCTGTCCGACAGGGTGCCCCTTGGCGCAGAAGATCAGCGAGGTCACACCGATGAGCGATGCGACCAGGGAGAGCGGCTTACCGCCCGGAATGAGGCAAAACGACAGCACAATACAGGTCACCGAAATGCCCCACAGCAACCACTCCCCTTTTGAAAAAAAGCGCAGACGATGCACGTCCACCAACTCCTTTCAACAAAAAAGCATCCGAAAGCACATCTTCCAAGACCTAACGATGCGCTCGCGAATGCGTGAAATCATTCTCTACCCGGTGGCAGAACTCTATGAATTTGGCAATAGTATACCATACGCACGAGAACCTGTCAAGCGGGTTGTTGACAGACGCGTTTGGGATGTGGTATCATAGGAATGCGAAGAACGATACAGGAGGCACAGATATGGGCTTTAACATATTCATGACCGTTGTGGCGGTTGCTGTACCGCTGATGATGGCGGTGGTGGGGCTGGTGTTCACGAAGGCCGCCCCGAAAACGATCAATCCGATCTTCGGCTATCGCACGACGATGTCGATGAAGAACGAGGACACCTGGCAGTATGCGCATGCGTATTGCGGACGCATCTGGCTGGTTTGCGGACTGGTGTTTGCGGGCATGGTGTTGCCGCTGATGGCGTATTCCTTCTCGAAAAACGAGGATACCGTCGGCTTGCTGGGCGCGGCGCTGTGTGCGCTGTGTGTGCTCGGCATGGTGTGGTCGGTGATCCTGACCGAGCGCGCTTTAAAGGAAGTGTTCGACGAGAACGGCGAACGCCGCGCGGTCGCCGCCGCTCTAACGGAAACGGAGGAGATGCCGACGGAGGAAGCGGTCGCGCCGACCGCGGAGGAGTACGATGACGAGGAGGCGTTTTTTGAAGCGCCTGTATCGCCCGCCGTACAGGAGACAAGCGTCGACGATCTGCTTGAGGAACTCGAAGACGATACGGATATCTTCGGAGAATAAAAAACAGCCCGTCGTTCGAAGGATCGAACGGCGGGCTTGTTGTATTTTCAAAGGCATCCAAGATCCATAAAGGGCGGCACAGCTTCGAACACTCGTGTTTCGCCGCGATAGGGAACGGTCACGCGGCGCGAGAACAGGCGGATATCGCGCTCATTGTCCTTGGCGCCGTATTTGCGGTCGCCGACGAGCGGGAAACCGCGGGACGCAAACTGCACACGGATCTGGTGTGTGCGCCCCGTGTACAGACGGATCGCCACCAGCGAACAGCCGCCTGCCGCGGTGAGTCGTTCAAAGGTCAGCCGCGCCTCCTTCACGCCCTTGCGCATCCGCTTGACGGGGTAGACCTTGTTTTGGCGGGAATCCTTGAACAGCAGATCCTCCCAGTCGTCCGTTTCGGGCGGCTCGCCGTGTACGAGTGCAACGTATTCCTTGATCATGGTGCCGTCCTGTACACAACGGGACAGTGCGGCGGCGGTTTCCTTGGTGCGGGCATACACCATCACACCGCCGACGCCGCGGTCGAGCCGATGAATGGGGAAGATCTCCCCGCCGAGCTGTTCGCGCAGGGCATCGGGAAGCTGATGCTCGGCATCAAGCCCGACAGGCTTGACGCACGCGACCAGCCCGTCGTCTACATAGAGTATCGTCATTCCCAAACGCTCCTTAATCAAAATTATCGCGTCGCACGGTATCGCCGACAACCGAGAAGGCAATGTCGCCCGTGTCGGTTTCTGTGTAGCAAACTCCGTTGACATCCTCGGCGGTAGCCTTTGGTACAGACACGTGACCGGTATCGGTGGCACCCTGGAAGTTTTTCATGGTGAGCAGTTCGCCGACCACATCACCGGTGGTGGTTTTGATCTCCAGAGCATACGCATCACACTTTTCGAGGCGTATCTCGCCGGTGTCGCTGTGCATATTCATGCGATCGTCCGCAATCGTATTTGTCAGCTTCTGATCGCCGGTGGACGTCTCCGTCGCGATGGTAACCGCCATGCAATCGGTCAGTGAGAGATCGCCTGTGTCGGTGTGCAGGATCATGGCATCGGCGGTGCAATCGATCAGCGTCAGCTCGCCGGTGTCGGTGCGGGCGGACAGCGTCCCCACCGCATACACCTCTGTCAGTTCTGCGTCGCCCGTGTCGGTGCGAAGCTCCAGGGAGGACGGTATGGCCTGTCGGACGGTCGCGTCGCCCGTATCGGTGATAACGGACAGCGTTCCGGTGACAGCGGCGGCACAATCGATATCGCCCGTGGCGCTCTGGAGGGTTGCGTCATCGAACGCGAAATTTGCAGGGATGGTCGTGTCACCCATAGCGGTGGCAACGGACAACGCTGCATATCCCGTCTCGGGCAGGTACAGCGTCACCGCTGTTTCCGGCGTGAACAGTTGGATTCTCTCATACCAACGGCGTGTATCGTTCCGCTTGACAGTCAGCGTGTCGCCGATCACCGCGATGTCGTAATCAACCGAAGCGACATCCGTATACACAACACGGCAGGTGCCGTTGTCCGACAGGCAAAGGATCACGTCGCTGATGTCGGTTTGGACGTCGATGGTCGAGAACGGGCGTTGAACGACCGTTTCTTTGGGCTCCGTCGGTGATGTCGACAGAAAGGGAAGGGAAAAGTTCACGGCAATCAGTGCGCCGATGGCGGCGCCGCCGCCCAGAAAGATCAGGGCGACCGCAACCAGCAGTATGGTGATGGTTTTTCTCATGCGGGTACACCGTCCTTTCGTACAAATAAGCGTTTTATACCGCGTCCCGTGACGCGCATGAGCGCCGCACAGCCTTTGGTTGTAAACCGCGCCGCCACCCCGAGGAGCAAGCCGACGCCGCACAGCACCGCGCCGCATCCGATCGCGAAGATCACAGCGGGCAGGTTGCCCTGCACGGCGTATACGACGGTCGGGACGATCATCGCTCCGCCGCAGACCAACAGTGCCGCCGCGACCGCCCACAGCGTGATAATCAGTGCCCACAGCACCGCATACCCCGCGAGGACCAGGCACAGCGCCGCGAGCAGGAAGGTCAGCCACAACGGGGAGCCGAGGATGAGCAGGACGACTTCCCATGCCCGCAGTGGGCGACGCGGTTTCACGCGCGCCTTCACCAGCGTCGGGAGCGGGGCATCGGCGGCGACGGTGTTCAGAATATCGCCGATGGAGCCCATCGCCGCGACCGCTTCCTCCTCGGGCATGCCGTCCTCGATGCGGTCGTCAATCATTTCTTCATAGTATTCCAGTGTCCGCGCCACGTCTGCTTCGGGCCAGCCGAAGAGCGCCTCGCGCAAAGCCGCGGAAAATTCATTCTTTGTCATGCGGCTCATCCTCCCTTGTCACAAATTGATAGATCGCCAGCAGTTCCCGCCAATCTTCGCGGAAGGCGTCGATACGTTCGCGTCCCGCCGCTGTGATGTGATAATACTTTCGCAGTCGTCCGTTGTGTTCCACCGCGTGCACAGTCAGCAGATTCGCGGCTTCCAGACGACGAAGAATCGGGTATAGTGTGGATTCCGACAGCTCGACAAACGGCTTCATATCCTTGATGATCCGATACCCGTAGGAATCCTCGGATTTGATGGCGGCGAGCACACAGACATCCAGCAGTCCGCGCTTGAGTTGATGATCCATCGAATACCCCCTTTCACACAATACTATACAACGCATAGTATCGGTTGTCAAGTAGTATTTCAAAAAAACACCCCGTCTGTGTAAGGATACACAGACGGGGTGAAAAGCACCTTGGGTATGGTTATTGCCCTGAGGCGATGCGATAGATGGCAAAGGCATCCGTCATATCAACCACGCCATCGGCATGACCGAGAGCACCATCAGTACGGTAAGAAGAAGAGCCACGAGCTGTTTCATAAAACAGATCTCCTTTACTGTAAGATAAAGTGGTAACAGGGATTATAGCACAACAAAATGAAAAAAGAAAGACAAAAGCGCGAAGATTCGCAAAAAATCCGCAGCCAAGCATGCTTGACTGCGGACGGAGAAAGGCTCTCACTCAGAGAGGCTTGTTGTCATTAAAATGAAGATTACAGGCTCTCGGCAAAACGCAGGAACGCGGCCGTGCCGTCGGGGGTACGTTTGAAGACGCCGGCGTCTTCGAGCACTTCCATAAATACCCGACCGATTTCCTGCTCGAGGATCGAGCGGGCGTTGTCGGCGTTGAATTCGGGATGTGCGGCGAGGACGTCCTTTGCCCAGGCTTCATGCGACTTAAGCGACGGCGTATCAAACGGGGCGCCCGTCAGCAACGCCTGCTCCAACTCGCCGATCTCGGTTGCCAGGCGCGACGGCAACACCGCCAGACCCATTACCTCGATCAGACCGATATTTTCCTTTTTGATGTGATGGAGCGAGGGATTCGGATGGAACAGACCCATCGGGCGCTCCTCGGTGGTGATGTTGTTGCGCAACACCAGATCGCATTCGTAACGACCGTCACGCATACGCGCGATGGGAGTGATGGTGTTGTGCGGGGTGTCGCCCGTGAACGCGTGGATATTCGCGGCAGGGTCGCTGTAGGCGCGCCATGCGCGAAGCACCGTCTGACAGCAGGCGGCAAGCTGTTCGCGGTCGGCAGAGGAGACACGCACAACCGACAGCGGCCATTTGAGCAGTCCCGCCTGCACATGGGGGAAGGCGGGGATGGTGAACGCGTGCTCAACGGGCGCATTGTCCATGGCGAAGGTGTAGTGACCGCCCTGGAAATGCTCATGAGACAGGATCGAGCCGCCGACGATCGGCAGATCGGCATTCGAGCCGACGAAGTAATGCGGCAGGAAATCCAGAATATCAAACAGCTTGTCGAACACCTTGTCGTCGATCGCCATGGGGATGTGCGCGGCGTTGAAGACGATGCAGTGCTCGTTGTAGTATCCGTAGGGAGAGTATTGCAGCTGCCATTCGCCGCCGCCCACGCGGATGGGGATGGGGCGCAGATTCTGGCGCGCGGGATGGGTGGCATGACCCGCAAAGCCCGCGTTTTCAACGCACAGCTGGCATTTCGGATACGCTACCGCTTTTTGCTTGCCTGCCGCGGCAATGTCGCGGGGATCCTTTTCGGGCTTGGAGCAGTTGATGGTGATGTCCAGTGTGCCGTACTCACACGCATAGGTCCACTTGAGGTCTTTTTCGATGCGACCCGCGCGCACGTAGTTCAGATCCTTGCTGATGCGATAGTACCAGTCGGTCGCCTTTTTGGGATCGATGTCATAGCGGGTACGGAAGGCGGCGATAATCTCGCGGGGCATGGGGGTGAGCAGACCCATCAGTCTGGTATCGAACAGATCGCGGGAGTTGGCGGTGTCACGGATGATCTCTTGCTCAATAGCATAGGTCAGCAGAGGAGCGAGCAGATCGTCCACCGTTTCGCCGTCATAGGAGACGGTCGGATCATCCCAGTGGTCGACCTGCAGGGTGTCCATGAGCAGGTTACGCACCACGAATACGTCGTCCGTGGTGATCAGCGACGTCGACAGGGCATATTCGATCAGTTTTTGAATGGCATTGCAGATCATAAAACATCGTCCTTCCCGATAATATCGTCTATGATATATTATAGCATATTCAGCGGCGGCTGACAACTGTCATTTCGTGCGTCAGCAACCGCATGGTGACAAACAATCCCGCAATCACCCGCGAGGCGGGCTTGATTTTCTTGATATCGCCGCAGAACACGCGGATGATGACATAGGAGATCAGACCGAACGCGATACCGTAGGACATATTGTAGGTGAAGGGCATGACCGCAGCGCCTCTCCTTCGGTGCTTGTCATAAAAGGAATGGTATTATTATAGCACATATTTCCCGTTTTTCCACGCTTTTTTGCCGTTGTCTGCGGAAAACTTGCAAAAAAATACGCCGCGCGACCGTCCGGAACGGACGTGCCACGCGGCAGTGAGGAGAGGATGACCGATGTCAGGATCGGCAGGGTGGATCAGGCGGCGGTGCGCTCATACTTGGTGAACAGGTAGAGCTTGGTACGGTTGAACGCACCGTAGCCGCCGAGCAGAATCGGGATGATCTTGCCGCGCTGATGGGTGCCGCCTGCGCATTTGAGGACCTCAAAGACTTGGTGCGACCGCTTCCAGTCGCGCAAGGCGGTTTCCGATTTGATCGGATACAACGCAAAGCGGGACACGACGGTCACTTCGTATTGGTTGATGTTGGGGCGCTCGAACCATTCATATTCGATCGTGAAGCGGTTCAGATGGTAGTTGTTGACGGGAAAACCGAATACGGAACGATAGCCGAATTGCCCTTTGACGTTGGCAACGCGCGGATTCGCGGCAAACCAGCGGTTGATCTCGTCGATAAACGCGGCTTCGCTCATGCCGTTTCGCTCAAATGTGTGATGATAGACGGTCACTTGCTTTTTACCGCACGTGGTGCAAAAAGCGGATCCTTCGGGGATTTCGGCGGCACAATGGATACACAGGCTCATAATCAGCACTCCTTTTATCGTAAACAAAGAGGAATGTTCAATCGGGACGTCATGTCCTTCCTCTGGTATCCAGTATACCAGAACGCGTGGAAAATACAAGGAATCCTGAAGAATAGTTTTGTTCCTGTTTATGAGGAAAACTGTGCGATATAAACGGTATTCTGTTCCTGTTACGGGAACACGATTCGCGATACAAGCGGCGGGAAGGTCGGATGGGGTCGCAAAAGATATGCAAAAAGCGGGACGACGGTGTTCATCACCATCGTCCCGCTGCGCGGAACGGTTAAAAGACAATCGGGACGGTCACACATACGGGGTGACGCGGCTTTCGAGGAAAAACGCGGTGGCGAGGACATATTGCACGAGGAGCAGGTCATTCTTGTTGGAGCGATTGACGAGCTTTTGGGTGCCCGCTGCGCCGAGCTCTGCCAGTTGACCGAGGATCAGCAGGGGAGAAGCCAGAATACCGACCGCTACGTTGGCGGCGGTGGGCGTGTTGTCGCAGAATATATCTTTCAGGAAGGACAGGCGGACCGATTCGACGGACGACGAAACGGTGCGTCCGTTCAGCCGGGATTTGTGCTCGTTGACCAACGCTATGAACGTGTCGAGGTCCTTGTTTTTGAGCGGTACGGCATCGATGATATACTGAATGCCCTCTTCGCCGAAGCGCATGCCCGGATGCGGCTGTTCCCAGCGCATGGTTTTGCTCAGCGACCGGATGGTTTTGGAGACACCGACAAACACGATATGCGCGGATTTCTCCAGTTGTGTCCGCGCCACCAGGTATTCGCCGATGCTGTAGCGGCTCACCTCGCACGCTTGCTGATATTGCCCGATGCACTCATTGAAGGCGGTGAGCACCAGATGGGAGGCGCTGTCGGCAACGGCATCGGCAGGATCGTACACAATGGCGACCGGGCGACTGAAGAAGGGGATGGTCGGCGGCGTCGGTAACGGCTCGTCGGGCTCAGCGAATAACGGATCGGGCGTGTTCGCGCAGACGCGGTATTTGCCGATCACGCCGTCCGTGCCGACGGCGGCAAACAGCGTTTCCACATATTCCCGGATCTCCGCCCGTTGGTCGGCGCTCAGGCTGAACGCCTGCAGGAAGGCGGTCTGCTCCTCGGTGCGATCGTAACAGTCGTCGTCCTGCAAACCGAGATATTCGAGCGCCGCCTGATAGATGCCCTTCTGAATGCTGAGGCTGTCGACGCGCCCGATGGCTGCGAGCGGTGTTCCTTGCGGAATATCGGGGATGTTCAGATACTGCATCACCGCGGCAAGATACGCTTGCTGGTTGGCGGTGGACGGTGCCGTCTTCGACAACGTAAACAACGTGCCGACCAGCAGGCGGCGATGCGGCAGATCCAGCTCGCGGAGGTTGAATGGGGTGTAGATGGTGTACAGCGTTTCGAGCTCCGTTTCGCTCAGGTAGTCAAACAAGCCGTTGACGGAATGCTCGATATCTTGCAATGCCCCGTTGATCTCCACGGATTGTTTGTTGAGGCGCACCAGCACATCCCGCAGGATGGCTTCCTGTTTGGTGCTGAATGCGGCAAAGGTGGATGCGGCGGCGATATAGCCTTTTTTATACGATCTGGTAGCCATGAATCGGTCTCTCCTTCGGATGAAACATTACAACAGGCGTTCGGCCATGTGTTCGGTCAGAAAATCTTCCTTTACGCGGTTGATGAAGGCATAATCGCTGCACAGACGGCAGAGCGTAACGAGCAGTCCGCCGAGATCCAGCTTGGAGACGTCCTTGGTGACGGCGGTGACCAGCACGTTACTGCCGGTGGCGAGCGCGTTGGAGATGCTGAGCACTTTGCGTGTGCGCACCTGATACAGCTCCTGCGGGCCGTCGGTTTCGGGATTGTAAAACAGCATGTGTATGCTGTAGATCAGCGAGTTGATAAAGCTTGCCAGCGCCATACCGCGCGACACGGAGTAGGTGTCGATGTGCCATTTCGCCAGCATATCCTTGGCAAGGTCGTTATTGACGGTCATGACCAGCGGCAACGGCAATCCCTGCTTCGTGAACATATCCGAGCCGAAATGGATCGCTTGCCGTGCCACCGCGCAGACAAGCAGCTTGGGATCGTCCGTCGCATATCGAACGGTGCGCTGCAGCATAGCGGGGGTGTCGCCGGGGTAACGGCGAATGATGGTCTGATCTTTCACCTGATAGGATTTCCAGTTATGTTTGGTCAGGGAATTGGTCAGGATGTTGGCGGTGCCGAACACCCATCCGAGTATCGGATCGTGCCCGAGCGTGCGATAGCGATGGGTGGTACCGCTGATGCCGATGTTTTCGTGAATGTGGGGCCCTTTTTTTATCGCGTCATACGGCACGCTCTGAAACAGGATATCCTCCCATGACGGAGGGGCGAACTGCCCGACGGTTGTGCCGTATACTTTTTGCATCAGCTCGTCGCCCTTTTGGCTGGAGGACTTGCTGACGCCGCCGTCGGCGTTCACGTCATCCTGCAAGCGGAAGCGCTCGCCTGTCAGCACATACTGCCGCACGCACTGAATCGCGGTGCATAAAAACAGAAGCACCAGGTCGGTGTGATCGAGCGCGGTCTGCCGGCGGAATTCACGGTCGACTTCGTTCAGGAGAAGCCCTGCCTGTCCCGCCATGCTGTGTGCGCGCAGATAATTCTCATACACACGCAGGATATCGTCTGCGACCTCTTCATAGCCGCTCGCGGCATCGTGTGCACGGTCAAATGCCTGCTGACTTTGCGCGCGCAGGTCGTTGAGCTTTCGGCTGATGGTCAACCCCTCCCTTCTGAAATTGATTCTATTATACAGGACAGAAAAGGCAAACGCAACACAATCCTCAACAAATTGTCGGATATTTTTAGGTCTTTTGCTGAAAATGTCGGCGGGAAGGAATTGACGAACGCGGTAAAAATATGGTATATTTATAATAGGTAAATTTGGATTTCATATAAATGTATTTGTCAACAGGAGGAAAACACTATGAGCATTGTGAAAAAACTTGTGGCTGTCGTCATGACGCTGGTGCTGTGCTGTTCGCTGTTTGCGGTGGCAACGCCGTCGGCGATGGCGCTGGCGGGCGCGACCAAGAGCGGCGACGGCAAAATTTTTGCATGGGGCTGCGACATGTCCCAGTGGAACGTCAACGGCGCCACCTATACCGATTACAGTATGGTGGATTTCAAAAAAATGAAGGCGGACGGCTGTGATTTTGTCATCTTGCGTATCGGCGATGAAAAAGCGGGTTACACCGATCGCAAGGCCGACCCGACCTTCCCCACGCTGTACAAAATGGCGCGCGAGGCGGGTATGCACATCGGTGCGTACTACTACAGCTACAAAACCACGCGCGCGGGCTCGGTCGGCGATGCGAATTTCTGCCTCGATATCATCAAAAAGAACGATATGTATTTCGAATACCCCATCTATTTTGACGTGGAGGCATCCAACCAGGAGAGCCTGAGCACCTCGACGTTGGTCGACCTGTGCCTCGGTTGGTGCGAGACGATGGAGGCGGCGGGCTATTTCCCCGGCGTCTATTCGACGGCATCGCACTCGCTCGACGAGCTGCAGGCTTCGAGCAAGTTTAATTATGACACGTGGGTGGCGAGGGTTAAGAGACAAACCAGCGGTACGCAGTTCAACCCCACGACGGAAAATACGTCCTACATGTCAAAATACGGCATGTGGCAATATGCGTGGACGAGCAATTCCTGGTCGGAGCCCGAATATGACGGCGCGAATTGGTATAATTCCGAATACGGCTGGCGCCTTGACCTGAACGTGGCGTACAGAGATTATCCCACCATCATGCAGACCTACGGCTACAACAACGTGGTGAAAAAGCACACTATCAGCTTTGAGTCGAACGGCGGCTCGGCGGTGGATGCGGTGAAGGTGAAGGACGGCGACACACTGCCCGCTCCCACGAATCCGACCAAATACGGTTTTGATTTCGGTGGCTGGTATTGCAACCCCGAACTGACCGACCTCTACGATTTCAACACTCCCGTGCCGTACGATTTCACGCTGTATGCGAAGTGGAATGAAGCCTACTGGGGCGCACAGGACAACCTGATGCCCAACGAAGCCCAGATGGTGCTCAACGATTTCGACGGCAACGGCGGCGCGATCTGGCCTTATTGGAATGCGGACAGCTACAGCTCGGTCACGATGTACAACGGCGTGGAGAACGCCGACAACTGGTCCTGGCCGTCGGCGTATATGGCGTATGAAAACAGCTTTGACTCGGTCAACAACGGCTATGTCTACGTCAAAAAGGACGGCACGGCACAGTTTAACGTGGTGCTGACTTATCTGGATAAGGATGCCGTCGCGCATGACCTGTACCTGTCGGAGGTTGCCAACCTCAACGGTGCGACCGACTTCCCGGCGGGTCCGCTCGAGGGGCTGTATGATGTCGGCTCTTATATCCGTAACCTCGGGCACGCGCCTGCGAGCGGTAACGTGAAGTTCACGCGCGTGACCTACTATGTCATCGGTGCGAAGGACACATACGTGAAACTTTATGACCTGAAATTCACGCAGAACATGGACCTGCCCGATCCGTACAAAACGATGATGAAGGACAACGTGGAACAGCTGTCGGGTGTCGGCAACTACGTCTATGACAACGGCGTGCTGACCATGAACGCGACCGGCGACGAGGGCTACAGCGTCAAGATGATCGTCGGCGACACCATCAACCCCGCGGCGATGGCGCATCTGCTGATGGACGTCAACGCGACCGCGCCGTTCAACGTGTCTGTCGAGCTGACGAACGGCAACGGCGACGCGAACATGCAGCTTAAGAACGAGTTCTTCAACGTGTTTGAGCTGACGGCGGTGCCCGAAGCGTTGCCTGCGGGTGCGTGGAACGTCGACATGAACCTCGTCGGCTATTATGAATGGAACGGCGGCATTGTCGACAGCAGTACGATCAAGAGCGTGACCGTGACCTTGACGGGCAAAGGTACGCTGACGATGAAGGGGCTGCAGGCATCGGCTCTGAACACGATCACCTATGTGCAGGACGGCGGCTATGCGAGCGGCTCGCTGACGGGTACGTCGGATCCGGTGGGGGTGTTGGGCGATGTCAACAACGACGGCACAGTTACCACGCAGGATGCGCGCATGGCGATGATGGAAGCGCTTCTGGCGGGTTCGCTCACCGAAGAGCAAAAGGCGCTTGCGGACTACAACGGCGATGGTGAGGTCACCACGATCGATGCACGTCTGATGATGATGTATGCGCTGACACATTAAACCTCACATACTGTAAACCTACACACAAAATCCCCCGACGGTTCGCCTGTGAAACCGTCGGGGGATTGTCGTTCATATCACCATTCTTCTGCCACAAGGAGGGCGTTTCACCGCATTTGCGGCCGTGGATCCTCAGGTTGTGGGTGAGACGGAGAAACGCAAGGTTTGTCTTTTAACGTAGGGCGGGGGGCTTGTGACCGAAGGA
>JAZQHP010000003.1:0-5400 GCA_045540655.1 Acutalibacteraceae bacterium | reverse complement strand
CACCAACACATGAAAAACCGCCCTGTCGGATCCGACAGGGCGGTTTTTCATGTGTTGGTGCGCACCACCGATACCAACGTTGCGGTTGGCGATCGTGCGATACGGTTTTGTAGGCGAGCGGATGATATCCGCCTCTACGCGTGGATGTTTGCGGCGATGTTTGCGGCACGACAGCGACTCAGGCGTTCGCTTTCGCTTGCATACGTTCGCCTTGCCAAATCAAAGATCCGGAGGCTCGCTTACCATAGGTCGTGACCTACGGAACGCGGTATCCCATAAACATGACCCGTTGCGGTTTACCCGCAACGGGTCATGTCCGTATATCGGATTATGCATACGCCCATTGGCGCGAGGCGACAATCCGCGCGGCGAGATGCTCGGCATCGTCACGCGTCTCAAGCGAGGGCACGGTCAGCACAAATTGCCCGCCGTCGATCGTTTGCGGGATCTCGGGCTCGCACAGCACCTTGCCGTCGAGCATCACCGTTAATGTGTTGCCGATATTTGCGGCGGTGGCATCACGAAATCGCGCCGCACCCTCGTCGTTCAACGTGACCACCACGGCAGGGACGTTATCGGTATCGGCGTGGCTCTGCCAGATCGCTTCCGCAGACAAGACGTATGTGCCGTTGATGATCGTCTCGCCCTCGGGGGTGAGTACCTCAAAGGGGACGGGGGACGGGGTAAAGCCGCATGCTACGGTGGTCAGCAACAACAACACCGTGATCGCAACGGAAAGGATGGATTTCATATGTTTCGTGCTCCTTTAAAAGAGAATATATACAGTATACCATGTAAATGCGGATTTTGCAACGGTCGCACCACCCACGCAGAGAATGACCTATGCGCCGTTTTGAAATGCCTGCCGCCGGTTACGACGTTGGCGGCACGACACGCAGGTCGTGCCCTGCGGCATCCCTTGCGGGCGGAACATATAATAAACACATAAAATATCGAAAAACAATAAAAACATCTTGCAAAATAATAAATTCGATGGTATACTGTACAACACAAAGGAAAGGAGAGGGTGCTATGAATTCCAAAATGATGCGGGTGGCGCGCTTTTTACCGCTTGCCTTTTATGTTGCAGGGGTTGTGTATCGGTGTTTGCTCCATCCTTCCGTCGATACGATCCTGACAACCCTCGCCATCAGCCTGCCGTTTACGCTCACGATGCCGCTTGCCACTGTGTTTATCGGGGCAAAACCGCGTCGTCGGCGAACGTATGTCATCGGGACGGCGCTGTCGGCGCTCGGCGTCTGCGCCATGATCGGAACGGTGGCGTTTTTCGTCGTATTCTGGATGTCTATCGGTCTGCATAACAACGGCGAAACGGCGATGGTTACGGGCGAGGTGATCACCACATTGTTGCTGTTGCTCCGAAGCGGTCTGGAAAGGACATGGATGCTCTCGTGGGGTTCGCTTGTTGCGATGATCCTGTTGATCGTGTGTGCGGTCGCGGCGCCGAAAACCGCGGATTCTTGACATCCCGGGCAAACGGCGGTATACTGGTAACAGTCAGAATGCGTCACAAAAGGAGAGATCGCCGTGTTACAACACAACCGTCAATGGCTCCGCTGGGTGCCGTTTATCCTGTGGATCGCCGCCGTCATCGTATCGGTGGTGGTGCTGGGGGAAAACGTTGATCTGGCGATGGCGATGGCGCTGTTGTCCGCGCCCGTGGGACTCGGGATTCCGATTGTCGGCGCGTTTGTGTGTCATCGTCCGCGTACGCGCCGTGTTTACGCAGGGACGGCGATCGCGGGAGCGGCGTCGATCGGTCTGCTGTTGCTTCTGGTCATAGCGGCGGCGATGCTGTCCGTGATCGGGGACGGAGGCTCGTTTATCGCGCATGCGGGCGAAGCGCTCGGACGGATGCTTGTGGCGGTGGCACCGTTGCTGGTCGGTGCGCTGATGACGACGGTGCTGATGATTGTCTGGACACGGACCGCCCCGAAGCCCGAAGAAACGAAGAAATAAAAAAAGAACCGACGTTTGTCGGTTCTTTTTTTGCGTTTATCGGTCGGTCATCAGATCGCACATGGCGGCGGAGAAGGCGACGGGATCGTCAACCGGCAGGCCTTCGATGAGCAGTGCTTGGTTGTAAAGGAGCGACGCGAAGGTTGCGAGCTTCGCGCGGTCGGTTTCATAAAGCGTCTGCAGGGTTGCCCAGATGGGGTGAGCGGCGTTGATTTCCAGCACACGGCTCGCCTTGAACTGTTCTGCCTGTTCGCCGGGCATCGAGCGCAGGACCTTCTCCATCTCGATGGACAGTCCGCCCTCGGTGGTCAGGCACACGGGATGCGTCTTCAGTCGCTCAGACAGCTTCACTTCGGTGACCTTGCCGCCGAGCGCCTCGGTCATCGTCTGCAGCAGATCCTTATTCTCCTCGGCGCGTTGCTTTGCCTGTTCCTTTTCCTCGTCGGTTTCCAGTCCGAGGTCACCGTCGGATACGTTCTTGAAGCTCTTGCCCTGATAATCCATAAGCGCACGGACACAGAACTCGTCCACATCCTCGGTGAGGTAGAGGATCTCGAAGCCCTTATCCCGCACCAGCTCGGTTTGCGGCATGGTGGCAAGACGTGCGCGGTCACCGCCGCAGATGTAATAGATAACGTCCTGTCCTTCCTTCATGCGGTTGACATATTCCGACAAGGTGACAGGATGATCGCCCTCGGACGAATGGAACAGGAGCAGATCCTGAAGCAAGTCTTTGTTGCGTCCGAACTCGCTGTACACGCCGTATTTGAGTTGCATACCGAAGCTTTTGAAGAAGGTTTCATAGGCTTCGCGGTCGTTTTGTTGCATGTCGTACAGCTCGCGCTTGATTTTTTTCTCCAGGTGCGAGGCAATCACCTTCAGCTGGCGATCGTGCTGCAGCATTTCGCGGGAGATGTTGAGCGACAGATCCTGCGAGTCGACCAGACCCTTCATGAAGCTGAAGCAGTCGGGGAGCAGGTCGGCGCATTTGTCCATGATCAGCACGCCGCTGGCATACAGCTGGAGACCTTTTTCAAAGTCCCGCGTGTAAAAATCGTGCGGCGCGTGGGCGGGCACAAACAGCAGGGCGTTGTAGGTCGCGACGCCTTCGGTGGCGCTGTGGATGACGCGCAGAGGATCGACGTGGTCGAAGAATTTTTCTTTATAGAACGAATAGTAATCCTCGTCGGTCAGCTCATTCTTGTTTTTGCGCCACAGCGGCACCATGGAGTTGAGCGTCTCCACCTCGAGCGTCTGCTCGTAATCGTCGGGACTGTCGCCCGATGCGTCTTCCTTCAGGCGGCTTTGCGGCATCGGCATCTGAATGGGATAGCGGATATAATCGGAATAGCGCTTGACGAGCGCCTTCAGGCGCCACGGTTGCAGGAATTCGTCATAATCCTCGTCCTCAGTGGACGGCTTGATATGCAGGGCGATCTCGGTGCCGTTTCGATCCTTTTCGGCGGGAGAGACGGTGTAGCCGTCGGCGCCCGTCGATTCCCAGACATACGCTTCGTCACTGCCGAAGGCGCGGCTGGTCACCGTCACGCGGTCGGCGACCATGAACGCGGCGTAAAAGCCGACGCCGAACTGACCGATGATGTCGATGTCCTCGTCCTGATCGGCAGCGCGCTTGAACTGAAGCGAGCCGCTCTTCGCGATGGTGCCGAGGTTGTCCTCGAGCTCCTTTTGCGTCATGCCGATGCCGTTGTCCGTGATGGTCAGCGTGCGCGCCGCGGCGTCGGGAACGATCGAGATGATCATCTCCGAGCGGTCGATACCCGTTGTGCCGTCGCCCAGCGACCGATAGTACAGCTTGTCGAGCGCATCGCTGGCGTTGGAGATCAGCTCGCGCAGGAAGATTTCGCGGTGGGTATAAATGGAATGGATCATCAGATCCAGAAGCCGTTTCGATTCGGCTTTAAATTGCTTTTTTGCCATGAGGAATGCCTCCCGGATGTGAGAAATTAGCACTCTTTTGCCTAGAGTGCTAATCCAGTATACCGCGAAACTTGCAAAAAGGCAAGCCCCTGAATTTGAAAAAACTGTAAATTCGGGGAGGTCAACCCCCCGATTCGCGCTGTTTTTGCAATTTTATTGAAAAAAATTGCAAAAATAGCACATTTTACTCTTGTAAATTGGAAAAGTATATAGTATAATCAAACCTAATCACTTTGTTCGACCGAACGAAGATTAGGAAAAGGAGAGATCCATTATGAAAAAACGCATTCTGGCTCTGATCGCCGCGGCGGTCATGTGCACGATGATGCTCGCCGGTTGCGGCGGCACCACCAACGACCCCGCTGACGGTACGGCGGGCGGCACGCTTGTCATCGGCGGCATCGGCCCTGTGACCGGCGGCGCGGCCATCTACGGTCAGGCGGTCAAGAACGGCGCGCAGATCGCGATTGACGAAATCAACGCGGCGGGCGGCGTCAACGGCATGACCCTGAAGCTCGACTTCCAGGACGACGAAGCCGATCCCATGAAGGCGACCAACGCTTACAACATGATCAAGGACAACGGCGCGAAGATCCTGCTCGGCACCGTGACCTCCGGCGCTTGCGAAGCGGTCGTGGAGCTGACCAACGAAGATCAGATGTTCCAGCTGACCCCCTCGGGTTCCTCGCTGAACTCTGTCAAGCATCCCAACGCGTTCCGCGTGTGCTTCAACGACCCCAACCAGGGCACCAAGTCCGCGGAATACATCGCGACCACCGGTCTGGCGACGAAGGTTGCCGTTATCTATGACAGCTCCGACGTGTACTCCAGCGGTATCTACAACACCTTCAAGGCGAAGGCTGCGGAGCTGAACCTCGAAATCGTGTCCGAGATGCCCTTCACCTCCGCGAACAAGACCGACTTCTCGGTGGCGCTCGGCAACATCAAGGAGAGCGGTGCGGACCTCGTGTTCCTGCCCATCTACTATCAGGAAGCGGCTCTGATCCTGCAACAAGCGGACAAAGCGGGTCTGACCGCGAAGTTCTTCGGCTGCGACGGTCTTGACGGCGTCATCTCGCAGCTCGGCTCCGACTCGGCGCTCGCCGAAGGCGTGATGCTGCTGACCCCGTTCGTGGCGACGGCGGAAGACGAGAAGACCAAGGCGTTCACCGCGGCTTACAACACCGCTTACGGTTCGAACCCCAACCAGTTTGCGGCTGACGCGTATGACGGCGTGTACGTCATCAAAGCGGCTCTCGAGAAGGCAAACATCACCTCTGCCGATGTCGATATGGCGGAACTCTGCACCGCGCTGAAAGCGGCGATGCTGTCGATCGAGGTCGAAGGCCTGACCGGCACCATGACCTGGACGGCGGACGGCGAAGTGTCCAAGGAGCCCAAGGCGATGGTGATCGAGAACGGCGAATACGCCGCGATGTAATCCTCGCGAATCAAGCTTTATAAACGACCGATGAGACG
>JAZQHP010000002.1:0-3886 GCA_045540655.1 Acutalibacteraceae bacterium | reverse complement strand
TACGCCTGATTCGGGGACGCCTTCATCTGCTCAACGAACGCGTCAATATCGATGCTCGACGAGGTCAGATGCATACGCGATTTGACCACGTCCAGAATCATCGCATCAAATGCCGCATCGGCATCCGCCGTGCCGTAATTTTCCAGATTTTTTGCAAAGGATTCGCCGTGATAGAAATAGCCGTCCATCAGGACGCCTTTCATCTCTTTGACCTCCATGTATTCACCAATCGGATCGGTAAAGGTCACATAGCCGTCAAAGTCATGGTCGCCCGACGCCACCTTCGTCGGCACCGTCAGACTCTTTTTCTGAATATCCTTGAACACGTCGTTGAGCGCGTCCTTCAGATCGGACACGTCCGCCACATCATAGAACGCATCGTTATAGTGCAACGACGTCACCGAATCGAGAATATTCGGTTGCACCGTGGTGCGACCGACGGTCACCCACTGGTCGGGACCGTTCTTGTAGTCGTTCGCATTCCACAGCGTTTGCTGTTGATTGTAGAAATAATAATAGCCGTCGTGGCGGGCCTGACCGCTCCACACACGCACCTTGAACGCGTCGCCTGCCTGATAACTTGCCCACGCATCCGAGAAGGAATCCTCCGCCGCCGCGGCATCGTAATAGACGTTGTCCGATCCGGCGGCAAACTCTTCCGTCGGGTTGAGGGTCATGTACGACAGATCGACCTCTTCCTGCGTTACCTGTGTTGCCTTGTCGGCGAGTTCCACACCGACCGTATAGAAGGTGCAGGCGCGCTCGTCGCCCTCGTCGCCGTAATAATGCTTGGTGATCTCATTTTTATAATGCGACGCCGTCAGCACCGTCAGGAAGCCGTTGCCCATGAACGGCAGATTGGTGGGGCCCTGGTTGTTTGTCTGGCTCGCATTCCACCACTGATTTTCATACGCCGACACCGTCGGTGCACCATCGGACATCAGAATCACGATCGGGGTGCGCGCAATTTCCTGACCGCGCACCGTCACGGTGGTGTCCGCATTCATCAGAAGCGACGACGCCAGCGTGATGCCCGCCTGAATATTCGTCGCGCCGCCCGTGCCGTAACGGGTATTGTAAACGCCGTCCGTCATGGAGCGACCCTGCACCAGATCCACCTCTCCCGACACCCAGGACGGACCTTCACCCTTCGTCCAGGTCAGGTGCTCGGTGGCGGCTTCGCCCGTGTAATGCGCCAGCTCCGACAGCACGTTCGCAGCATTGTAGCCCGCCGTACCGCCGCCGGCATTGTGCGCCGAAAACGCCACCACGCCCACGCGGTTGCGCTCGTCCATCGCCATCAGGTCGCTGATAAGTATATTGGCGGCCGACACCAGCTCCTGCGTACGGTTAAGCCCGTTGCCGTTGCTGTCGTTAGCCATACTGCCCGAGGTATCGAACACAATGACCACGTCCATCGGACCGTAAATTTCCGAAGACAAGCCCATCACCTGCGCCGACTGCGAGATCGTCACAAGGAAGTTGTTCTCGCCGTCCACGGAAATATCGGTGTTATTGACTGTAATATCGGCATCGCTGACCGACTTACCCACCGTCACCTTGCCCGCATTGATGGTGTTATCGCCGTAAATAATTTCGGGGCGGGTCAGGGTTTCGGGGTCGGCAACGGTGCTGACCGTCGGCGTCTCATCGACAGCACGCACCATCGGTGAAAACGGATTTGCCGGAAGCATACCGATCACCAGCAGAGCAGCCATCAACCAGGCCATCATTTTGCGGGACATGCCCGCGTGTCGGGAGAGATTGTTCATGTGCTACATCCTTTCGGGAAATTGCTCAAAGGCGGCGTAAAAACAGCACACCCAGTTTATCATGTAAAATTTTAGCATATGATTGTCTATAAAGCAATCCATGGTTACAACAATCACACAAAGTTTGTTGAATATTTCACAATCGGTCTTTCGACTTTGTATAAGTTGTCAATAAAATCGGCAACCAAACGGTCACCGCCGCTTGGCATATCGGCCTTGATGTGGTATACTGCTGTCAACACCCATGCGTAAAGGAGGCATCCCCTATGATTCTGGTCACGGGTGCCGGCGGTTTTGTCGGCAACAAAATCATGCAGACGTGCCGCGAGGCGGTCGCCTGTCCGTCCCTGCGCGGCATGTCGGAGGAGGCGGTCCGCCGCCTCATCGCCGACATCGATGCCGATGCCATCGTCCATACCGCCGCCATCGCCGACATCGGCGTATGTCAGACTCATCCCGAGGATTCCTATCTCGCCAATGTGTTGCTCCCCGTGTGGCTCGCGAAAGCGGCAACAGGCAAAAAGCTGATCTGCTTCAGCTCCGACCAGGTGTACGGCGGCATGACCGAGGACGGCCCCTACACCGAAGATGCCGCCGGACCGCACAACGTCTACGCCGCGCACAAGCTGGAAATGGAACAGCGCGTACTGGACATCGCGCCCGACGCGGTAATGCTCCGCGCAGAATGGATGTACGATTATGTGGCTCAAAAGCCGAATTACTTCCTGAACGTCGTCAACGCACACGCACCGCTTCGGTTCAGCTCCCGCCAATACCGCGGTGTCACCTATGTTAAGGAGGTCGCCGACAATCTCCCCGCCGTGCTTCGCCTGCCGGGCGGCGTGTATAATTTCGGAAGCGAGACCACACAGTCGATGGCGGACATCACAAAAGCGTTTCTCCGATGGCTCGGCAAAGATATCCCGCTCGAAGAAGCCCCCGCAGCGCCCTCGTTGTGGATGAACTGCGCCAAAGCCACCCGCCACGGCGTGATCTTCCGCACGGTGGAAGACGGTCTGCGCCAATGCGCCGCAGACAGCGGCCGGCATCGCTGACCCCGTGCATAACACAGCCGTCCTTTTACGTTGACAGACAAACCTGCTTGTGTTATACTGAATCGTGTATGAAAATTTTCAAGGAGGTCTGTCGCTATGAATCATTGTGTGTGGGTCCTGACCGAAAGAACCGATGTCGAACGTTCGCTTGAAGTGGTTGCTCCCGGCTCAAAGACGGTCGGTGTATGGGCGTTTGACAGCTTTGAGAAAGCCAGAGCAGCCATGCGTCGCCTGATCGCTTTACACGCCGCATCGGACAACGAACTGTTTGACGGAAACGGCTATTTTCATCCTCTTGATGACTATTTCGATGAAAATCTGGAGGATGACGGTAATGAATACCGCAGTGTGCCGCACCTGCACGAGCGCTTTGTCGCTTTCAGGCGGTGTGTGACATGGTTTCGGGAAACGTTGCCGCGCTTTTTAACAGACGCCGCCTATGTCCCCCAACGGAAGGATATTCAGGAGGATTTCTGGACGAATCATATGGCAGAATGGACCGTCTCCCGTCAACGGAACGGGTCGATCGTTTGCCATTTTGCGGATGTGGAATGCAACAGCCTGCCTGTCTTTCAGACGAATTGCCTGGTGATGGATGATCCGGAATGCGGCTATTATTTTAAAGCAGGCGCAACGGATGCTTTTGATGACGAATATTACGAGGTGATTCTCGACCTCCTCTGTTGTCCCATCAACGAAACCCCCGAAGACGAGTATGCCAATTTGTACGAATAAACGGTTCGCTATACGAAAAAAGGACACCCTCTCGGGTGTCCTTTTTTGTTGTCCGCCTTTAGGCGTGAAATAAACCCCCGGTTCTACCGGGGGAGCAATAAAGGAGCGGAGCGATAAACGTATAAAGTAGTGAGCATAACCCTTGCCCTAGATCCCGCCTGCGGCGGGTTTGCACACGCAGGATGCGTGTACAAAACTTCGACTTCGTCCCCTGTGCGTCATACTGTCCGACTTGCGCATGTATACGTTCGACTCGCCAAATCAAAGATTTGGAGTCTCACGTAAGCGGAGTGCGCATAGCGCACGAAGTCGAATGTATCTCAC
>JAZQHP010000001.1:0-15571 GCA_045540655.1 Acutalibacteraceae bacterium | reverse complement strand
CCCCCGCAAAGAATATCTTTTTTTACTTATTGGTTGAGCAGATAAAATCCGAGATTCAGATAGGTGGCAAACCCGCACCACACCAGATACGGGATCAGCAGGCGTCCCGCCATGCGATCGATCGCCGCAAAGAGGCGCATGGTCCAGACGATCAATCCGAGCAGAATCAACAGCCAGAAGAACGCAAACAGCCGCAGATCGAGGCGGAAGAAGGCGATCGGCCACAGGACGTTGAAAAAGAGCTGGATCCCGTAGGCGGTCAGTGCTGTCGGGATTTCCTTGTCGCCGCTGACCGATACGCGATAGGCGGCATACCCCATCAGCAGATAGAGAATACTCCACACGACGGGAAAGACCCATGCGGGCGGTGTCAGCGGCGGCGCGATCAATCCGTCGAGCGACGGCTGGCCGAGCCACGCCGAAATCCCCGCCGCGGCAAGTGTACCGCCGATGGTGATCAGCAGTTTTTTCAGGTTCACGGTTTTTTGAAACATCTCATCATCCCTCCCTTTTAAAGGCAGTGTATGAAGGAAGGACGGGAAATATTCACAAAAAAAGCCATCCACCGCATGCGTCTGATCGCGCGCGATGGATGGCGGATGGTTTATTCGTAATCGGCGATGTTGGCCCAGTGCAGGAGGAAGTCGCGCTCCTCGGGCTTGCCCTTGACGGACTGCGAGGCGGCGACGATCGGCATCCATTGCTGGACGTATTGCTTGGCGGTATCGCTCTTTTTGCAGAACAACCGCAGATACTTGTCGGCGGTATCGGTGTCACCGCTCAGGCAGAACAGCAGGTAGGTGCGCGCTGCGTCGGCGGAGGCGTTGCCCTGTGTGGCGTGCGACCAGTCGAGGATGAAGGCTTCGCCGTCTTCACGGATGATGATGTTGGAGGGGTTGAAATCGCCGTGGCACACCTTGTCGTGCTTAGGCATACCCGCCAACCGCGCGTGCAGCTCGTAGCGGCAGGTGGCGTCGAGATCGGCCTGCGAGATTTTGCGGTGCATCTTATCCTTCAGTTTGGTCAGAAGCGGCGAGGTTTTGGTGTGCATTTTCAACTGAATGTCTACGAGCAACGCCAGATATTCGTCGCGTTTTTCGGGTTGCTCCTCCATCAGTGCGGCGAGTGTTTTGCCTTCGATGAAGGTGGTGACGATCGCCCATTTACCGTCGATCTTGGTGACTTCCAGCACCTGCGGCACGGGCAGACCGGTTTCTTCGATGCGGGCGAGATTGAGGGCTTCGTTGAGGATATCCGCTTTGGAATAATGCTCGTCGAACACTTTGATCGCGCGATCTCCGTCACGGTAAACGGTCTTGGAAGTGCGCACGGCAATGACCTGATCCAGTTTCATAACACGGTTCCTCCTTTAGTGTTGTTCGCCGTAAAAGGCGTTCAGATACATCTGCTTCATTTCGCTCATCAGCGGGTAGCGGGGGTTTGCGCCGGTGCATTGATCGTCAAATGCCTGCTCCACCATGTCGTCGAGCGTGGCGAGGAAATCTTCTTCCTTCACACCGTATTCGGCGATGGTCTTGTGGATGCCGACGGCGGCTTTGAGTTCGTCGATTTTCGCGAGCAGGGCGTCGAGCTTCTCCTCGTCGGTGTTGCCCGTAATACCCAGCGAATCGGCGATTTCCGCATAGCGCGCAAGCGTGTGGGGATAGCCGTACTGCGAGAAGGTGCCCATCTTGGTGGGGACCTCCACGGCGTTGAAACGCATCACTTCACCGATCAGCAGGGCGTTTGCCACGCCGTGCGGCAGGTGGTGGAATGCACCGAGCTTATGCGCCATCGAGTGGCAGATGCCCAGGAACGCGTTGGCGAATGCCATACCCGCCATTGTGGACGCATTTGCCATTTTCTCACGCGCTTCGGGATCGTTCGGACCGTTGTCGTAGCAACGGGGGAGGTAATCAAAGATCAGACGGATTGCTTTGATGGCAAGACCGTCCGTGAAATCGGTCGCCAGCATCGAGGCGTACGCTTCCAGCGAGTGGGTCAAAGCGTCGATACCCGACGCGGCGGTCAAGCCCTTGGGCTGATTCATCATCAGATCGGTGTCGATGATCGCCATGTTCGGAAGCAGTTCATAGTCGGCAAGCGGATATTTCGTGCCGGTGGCTTCGTCGGTAATGACCGCGAAGGGGGTGACCTCCGAGCCGGTACCCGAGGAGGTGGGAACAGCGATGAAATATGCTTTTTCGCCCATTTTCGGGAAAGAATACACGCGCTTGCGGATATCCATGAAGCGCATCGCCATATCGAGGAAATCGACTTCGGGATGCTCATACAGCACCCACATAATCTTGGCGGCATCCATCGCCGAGCCGCCGCCCACGGCAATGATCGCGTCGGGACCGAAGGACGCCATCGCCTGCGCACCCTTTTTGGCGCTGGCGAGCGACGGATCGGGCTCTACGTCAAAGAACGCGGTATATTGAATATTCAGTTCGGAGAGCTTTTTCGTGATGGTATCCAGATAGCCGTTCTGATAGAGGAACGAGTCGGTGACGATGAAGACCTTTTTCTTGTTCAGCACCGCGCCGAGCTCTTCGAGCGCCACGGGCAGACAACCTCTCTTCATATACACCTTTTGCGGGGTACGGAACCAGAGCATATTCTCTCTCCTTTCTGCGACGGTTTTGATGTTGAGCAGGTGACGCACACCCACGTTTTCCGAAACGGAGTTGCCGCCCCACGAGCCGCAACCGAGCGTCAGCGACGGCGCCAGACGGAAGTTGTACAGGTCGCCGATGCCGCCCTGCGAGGAGGGGGTGTTGACCAGAATGCGGCAGGTTTTCATGCGCGCCTGGAACGCGGCGAGCTTGTCACCCTCGGTGTGGGGGTTGATATACACGGAGGCGGTGTGACCGTAGCCGCCGTCTGCCACGAGGCGTTCCGCTTTGCAAAGCGCATCCTCGAAATCCTCGGCTTTATACATCGCCAGAACGGGGGAGAGCTTTTCGTGGGCAAATTCCTCCGACAGTTCGACACTTTCCACCTCACCGATGAGGATCTTGGTGGTTTCGGGCACGTCCACACCCGCCAGAGAGGCGATGGTGTGCGCTGTCTGACCGACGATGCGGGCGTTGAGTGCGCCGTTGATCAGGATGGTCTTTCTCACCTTGTCCAGTTCATCGTCGTCCAGGAAATAGCAACCACGGGCGGCGAATTCGTCGCGTACCGCATCGTAGGATTCCTTGAGCACGATGACCGATTGCTCCGACGCGCAGATCATGCCGTTGTCAAACGTCTTGGAATGCACAATGGAGTTGACCGCCAGCCGCAGATCGGCACTGTTGTCGATGATGGCGGGGGTGTTGCCTGCGCCGACGCCCAAAGCGGGTTTACCGCTGGAATAGGCGGCTTTCACCATGCCGGGACCGCCGGTGGCGAGGATGATGTCGGATTCCTTCATGACAGTGTTGGTCATATCAAGGCTGGGCACATCGATCCAGTCGATGATGCCCTGCGGGGCGCCCGCCGCCACCGCCGCTTCCAGTACCAGTCGCGCCGCTTCGGCGGTACAGTTCTTGGCACGGGGATGCGGGCTGATGATAATGGCATTGCGGGTCTTGAGTGCCAGCAAGCATTTGAAAATGGTGGTCGAAGTGGGGTTGGTGGTCGGAATGACCGCCGCGATGACACCGATGGGCTCGGCGATGCGACGCAGACCGTACACCTTGTCGTCCTCGATGACGCCGCAGGTTTTGGTATCTTTATAAGCATTGTAAATATATTCACTGGCATAGTGGTTCTTAATGACCTTGTCTTCCACCACGCCCATGCCCGTTTCGGCGACCGCTGCTTTGGCAAGCGGGATACGCTGGCGGTTGGCGGCAAGCGCCGCGGCGCGGAAGATCACGTCTACCTGTTCCTGGGAATAGGCAGCAAATTGTTGCTGGGCGGCACGCAGACGCACCAACGCCGCTTGCAACGATTCCACGGAATCGACCGTGGCACGAACGGTTTGTTCTGTCATAACACAACTCTCCTTTACAAAACACGCAGGAATTTTGTTCGCTTGTTAAAACTTTAACACGCTTTGGGCCGAAATGCAATACCTTTTTCATCTTTCCCTGTTCAGCATAAGTCTATGCCGCATCCGATTCCGTTTTTTCGTCGGAATGACGAAAGATTACAAAGCTGTATTCCGGGAAAGTGTGGTTTTTCGGTTGATTTTTGAAAATGCCTTTGCTATACTGTATATGTATAGTATTCTTTATCAGGCAGGGAGGAGCTTCGCTTGAAGAAGTTTCAATGGAAACAAAACCCCTATATTTGCGGCGGACTGACGTTGCTTTGCGTCGTGGCACTGTCCATAGTGTTTTATCGCATCATCTCGGACCTGTCGGGCGTGGGACGTGTGTTGTCCACGGCGGCCGATGTGCTGTTGCCGTTTATTGTCGGTCTGGCGCTGGCGTATTTGCTCTCGCCGGTGTACAATTTTGTGTATAAACCCACGTTCCGATGGTTTGCGGGCAAGAAGGAAAAGCCCCGGCGGTTTGCCAAGCTCGGTGCGCGGATTCTGGCATCGGTTGCCGCCTTGCTGGTGCTGGCGGCGGTTGTCGGCGGCTTGCTGAGCATGGTGCTTCCGCAGGCGATCAATAGCGTCGCCGATCTGATCCAGACAATGCCCGAGCGGACGCAGAACGTGTTGCTGTGGGTTGAAAGCCTGGGGTCGCGTTTTATCGGCGGCGAAATGCTGTCCGAATGGATCGTGAACGGTATCAACTGGGTGACGACCTCGCTGACCGATTGGGTGCAGAAGGATCTGCTTCCCAACATCGGCAATATTGCCAAGGAGTTTTCGACGGGTCTGATC
Source organism: Acutalibacteraceae bacterium (assembly GCA_045540655.1). Taxonomy (GTDB): domain Bacteria; phylum Bacillota; class Clostridia; order Oscillospirales; family Acutalibacteraceae; genus RGIG1959. The sequence goes on along the minus strand of JAZQHP010000001.1, from coordinate 10,743 downwards.
GGTGCGTTCAGCACCGCCGCCAATGTACTTGTCGGTATCATCATTTGTGTGTATACCCTCAACAGCAAGGAACTGTTTGCCGCGCAGGCGAAAAAAGTGCTGTATGCCACGTTTAAAATCCCGCGCGCCAACTATATTATCCAGACCACCCGCTACGTGGATCACACATTCGGACGCTACATCAACGGTATGCTGCTGGATGCGCTGATGGTCGGCATGGTCTGCTTTATTGCCTGTTCGATCCTGCGCATTCCGAATGCGCTGTTGCTGTCGGCGATTGTCGGTCTGTTCAATGTGGTGCCCATCTTCGGTCCCATCACCGCCGGCGTGATCGGCACCTTTTTTGTACTGCTTGAGGATCCCATCAAAGCGCTGATCTTCCTCGCGATTGTGATCGTTCTGCAACAGGTGGACGGCAACATCATTGCACCGAAGATCCTCGGCGAGCAGACGGGACTGTCGAGCTTCTGGGTGATCTTTGCGATCGTGGTCGGCGGTGGTTTCTTCGGACTGATCGGCATGATTCTCGGCGTGCCCACCTTCGCGGTGATCTACGTCATCATCCGCGGCTTGATCGAAAAGACGCTGAACAAGAAGCATCTGCCCGACGATACGCAGGCGTATCATCAGCTCTGGGAGATGGATGAAGAGACAGGTGAGCCACGGTATAACGTGTCTGTGACAGCGGCACAACCGGCAGAAGCACCTGCCGCCGAGGAATGATAGAAACGAGCAAAACCGCATCGGAAACGATGCGGTTTCCTGCATATAGCCCCTATTTCGGACAAAGGAGACAATGCGATGTCCTCATTATCGTTTATCACGCGTGTCGATCCGCAAAGCGGCAAGCCTACGCCGCCCGATGGCAAGCGCAAGGTATTTTTAAGCTACCGACACGCGGATGAAGCGCAACGGCCGCTTTGCGAACGGCTGGCGAATTACATTCTGGAGCGCTTTGACGTGGCGGTGTGGTTTGACAATCAGCTGACGGCGGGAGAAAGCTACGACGCCGAAATCGAACGCGCCATCCGCGAGTCCGATGTGTTTATTCCGGTGCTGTCGCAGGATGTACTGTCCTCGGCGTATATCTGGGAGCGGGAAATTCCGCTTGCGAAGAAACAACAGGTGGCGGTGATGCCGATCGTTGCCGGACTGGACACGGCGGATATTGCCAAGGTCGAACAGTATGTCGGACGGGTGCATATGCCGGTCTGGTTTGCCGGACAGACGACAGCGGTGCCGACATTTCATACCGACGCGCTCGAGCAGTTTTATAAAGGACTTGCCATCGGTATCGCCAACAAGGATCTGCTCGATCAGGCGCGCTTGTTTTACGAGCAGGGACGACACGCGGTGTCGCTTCGCCATCTGACCGCGGAGCAGGTGTTTGCCAAGGCATACGGATGCTTTTACGGCATGGATCCCGCGCACGATGCGTCGGTCGGCGTGCGGTTGATGGATTCGATTCTGCAGACGTATGGGCTCGATGCGGATTTTGAACAGTTACAGGAGCAGGTCGCCCTGGAACTGCTCAAGCATTTTTATCGTACCGATCAGCCCGAGCTGTTCATCAGCTATACCAAGGTGGCGCTGTCTCGTTCGTATCAGACGGTGTGGGCGCTTCTCGCCGATGTGTATGAAAAGCAATGGCATGCCGAGCGGCTGTGTGAGGAGCTGTCACTGTCGATGGCGCTGATGCATCATTTCCGTCGTCAGGCGGGCATGCTTTTTGACGAGGAGACGATCGCCGCACAGCTGAAAGAGGCTGAGCCGAAGGCGCGGTTGTCCTTTGATGAAGAGCCGCCGTCGGCGGTACCGCCTGTCGGAATGTTGCGCTTTGACGGGCATACCGCTTACTTCCGACGGTTGACGGTGAACGATGCCGAGGTGCATCTGGTAGTGGATCACCGTGTGATCGCATCGTTTGATGCGCCCCGCTTCAACGTGGATGCGGCGTGTGTGTTTTCAGCGTACGATGCCGATCATCGCCTGCTGATTGTGATGCATTCGGATTTTGATCATTACGGTCCCGAAACCATATTTACCTGCACGTATTTCCGTATCGATGAGGACGGCGTACGGTGTTGCCGCGTGTATTCCGACTGGTTGCGCGGGCGGCGCGTGCTACCGTATACGCCGTATGTGCTCGGATAAACCCCGCCAAAAAAGCCCGCAGACATCGTTTCGCAAAAGGATGTCTGCGGGCTTAATATGTATATGAGCGTTTACAGCAGGATCTCTTTGCCGCTCTGCGCGGAATCGTAGATCGCCTGCAACATTTCCTGCATCTGCACCGCTTGCTCGAGCGGATATTTCGGCGTGGTGCCGTTGAGCACGCAATCGGCGAAATGGCGAAGTTCCGCTGCGAAACGGTCGTCGTCGCCGACGGTGACGGCATCGTCACTTAAATAACCGCCGCGTTCCCCGTAGATCGTCAGCGGATCGAGCGTAACGCCCGCTTTTGAGCCGACCACCTGCACATCTGTGTGATTCGGACCGTTGAATGCCCAGGTCGCTTCAAACAGCATGGCGGCGCCGTTGTCAAAATGAATCACGCCCGCGCCTGCATCTTCGCAGTCAAACTGATTGTCGGGGCAGGGCGTGCCCTGCCAGCGACCGACACCCTTGGTCTGATAGTCGCCGTGGGGCGCGAAGGTTTGCGCGCTGACGCGTACGGGCTTCGGCGTACCCATCAGATACCATGCGGCGTCAATGCTGTGCACGCCGATGTCGATGACCGGACCGCCTCCTGATGTTTTCTTATCGGTGAACCAGCCTGTCGGCGTGCCGCGGCGACGCACATTGGCGACCTTGGCGTAGTATACGTCGCCGAGCTCGCCTGCTTCAAAAAGCTCGCGCACATACATGTTCTGGTTGTTAAAGCGACCGGGCACCGCCAGCATATAGGTGACACCGGCCTCTTTGACGGCGGCTTCCATCGCTTTGGCGCTGTCGAGGTCCATCGCCATCGGCTTTTCGCATACCACATGTTTGCCGGCCTTAGCGGCGGCGATGCACACGGGTGCGTGACCGTTGTTCCAGGTGCAGATATCCACCGCATCCAGCTCAACGGCTTCCAGCATAGCCTCCACCGATCCGAAATACGCGGGGATCCCGAAGGTTTCCGCGGCGGCTTTCGCACGGTCGATATCCAGGTCGGCAATCGCGACCACATCGATATTATCGCAGGCTTTGTAGGCGGGCAGGTGTGCGTTGACGGCAATGTTGCCGGCACCGACCACACCGATGCGCAGTTTTGTCATCACAATCCTCTCCTTTGGTTGAGATATATCAGGAATTGATTTTGCCTTGAATCCGGCAGACCATAGCGGTGACCAGTCGGCGGGGTGCGAAGCGTACACCGAAGACCAAGAGACGGTTACTCCAGCGATGCACCGCGACGGTTTTTCCTTTTTGCGCAGCACGGTAACCGAAGGCGGCGACCTCTTCGGCGGTCGATACAGGGAGTGAGCGGAACAGCTTGGAGCTCTTCAGATCCGCCGCTTCCTCAAAAGCGGTGCGAATGGGACCGGGGCACAGGGCGGTCACGGTGATGCCGTCCGGCTTGAGTTCCTTGGCGAGTGCCTCCGAAAAGGAGAGTACAAACGCTTTTGTGGCGTAATACACCGCCATATAGGGCCCCGATTGGAAGGCGGCGATCGAAGCGACATTGAGGATCTTGCCGCGCCCTTTTTGCCGCATGGACGGAAGCACCAGATGACACAGCGACATCATCGCATTTACGTTAAGCGCCACCATCGCCTGTTGCTTATCGAGGTCGCGGTCGGCGAAGATGCCGAAATCACCGAAGCCGGCGTTATTGACCAGAATGCCGACATCCAACCCGCGTCGGCGGATGTCGTTCATGAGCGCTTCAGGTGCACCGGCGACCCCGAGATCGGCGGGAATCACGGTGACGGGCACGTGATAGTGCGCTTCCAGCTCGGCGGCAATGGCGGCGAGCTTGTGTTCACTGCGGGCGGTGAGAATGAGCGGGTGTCCTGCGTTGGCGTAGCATTGCGCGAGCGCCAATCCCAGTCCGCCGCTGGCACCTGTCACCAAAACCGTGTCTGCCATGAGGGTCCTCCTTACAGTGTTTTCACCAGGTCTTTGAGATACTCGGCAAAGGCGGGACCGAGATCGGGGCGGGACAATGCCACCTCGCAGGTCGCCTGCAGAATGCCGAGCTTGTTGCCCATGTCGTAGCGCGTACCGGTATAATCTACACCGACCATGCCGTCGCGCTTGGTCAGCGTGCGCATCGCGTCGGTCAGCTGGATCTCGCCGCCTGCACCGGGAGGCGTGTTGTCGAGAATATCAAAAATGGCGGGCGGCAGGACGCAACGACCGAGGATCGAAAACAGCGACATCACCTGATCGGGCGACGGCTTTTCGATCATATCGCTCACGTCGTACATACGGTCGCCGATCGGGGAGACCGCCAGCGAGCAATATTTCAGAATCTGCTCGGGAGTGACTTCCTTGATGCCGACCACGCCCTTGCCGTATTGCTCGTACGCACGGCAGAGCTGACCGATGGCGGGATCGTCGCCGATGACGACGTCGTCGCCGTACAGTACGGCAAAGGGCTCGTTACCGACGAAGGAGCGCGCCTGATTGACGGCGTGTCCCAGACCGCGTGTTTCCTTTTGTCGCAGGAAATAGATGTTTGCCATGTGGCTGATGCGGCGGATATCCTCGAGTTCCTCGGTGCGACCGGATGCTTCCAGGCGCTCCTCGAGCTCGATGGCGTGGTCAAAATGGTCTTCAATAACGCCTTTGCCGCGGTTGGTAATGATCAGGATATCGGTGATACCCGCATTTACTGCTTCTTCCACAATGTACTGAATGGCGGGCTTATCCACAATGGGGAGCATTTCTTTCGGACAGGCTTTGGATGCGGGTAGCACACGTGTGCCGAGCCCCGCCGCAGGAATCACTGCTTTTTTGACGGTTTGTGCCAATGAAATCGCCTCCAAACGCATTATTTTTATACAGTATACCATATATTTTCGGGATAATCAAGGAAAACGTAGGAAAGAATCCATCGGAACGAAAAAATCCCCTTCCGACCGTAAAACGAACGGAAGGGGACAGGGTTATCGGAAGCAGGTGCCGCAGTAATCATAGCCTTTCTCAAGCAGGGTGTCGGGGTCACCGGTGAAGGTGCGGCGGTTATGCGCGGCGGTATCCTCCACGGCACTGCAGGAAGGCAGGTGGATCTTTTTGGATGAGGTGTTCAGAATATAGGTCCCGTCCGATGCATCGGCAAAGGAGGTGGGAGCGGTGCTTTCGTCCGGGCGGTTGGTTCCTGTTGCGTAATCGATGGACACGCCCGGTTGCACATTGAAGCAATACACGTAAAAGCAGATGCCGTCGCCGTTGTCCTCCACCGAATAGGCTTCGATCGTCACGCCTCGCGCCACCAATTCCTGTCCCTCAAACACGGGAACCACGCGGTACATCACATGGTGATTGGTTTCACGGATGTAGTCCGCGACCATGTTTTCAAACGGCAGCATGCCTTCCGTGTTCAGGTAGCGGGTACCGGTGATAAGGTTGCGCTCATTGGCATTTTCGCCTGTCAGCTGAAAGCCGATCAGATGACAACGGTTATAGACATATTTACCGTCCACAAAATCATATTTTTCATTGTGCCATCCCGACGGGCGGACGTTGCCGATGGCGCCGCGCTCCTTGGTGGGCATCAACTCGCGCCCGATGCACGCCATCGTCACGCCGCAACGCCCGTATTCGTCGAGCGGCGCATACGTTTCAAACGCATCGGTCGTCAGATCGGCTTCGGAGAAGGATGGGATGTTGTTGTTGAGGACCGCAAAGGATTCCCCCTGATAGGACGGTAGGGTGTCGGGCAGGACAGGTGCGTCGTACAGCATCGGGTCGAGCAAAGCAGAACACGCACTGCATAGGAGCAGGGCAAGACACAGCCCTGTAATGCACACAAGGCGCCGCCGATTACAGCGAGTCATGGCGCATAAACACCTCCTCGGTAATACAGTCGTGAGAAGAACCGACGAAATCCTCGCGCGTCACCGACACAAAGCCGAGCGTGACGGGATCGGCGGGAAACCGGCGGTCGGCGGGGTATTGCCGATGCCAGTGATACAGAATCAGGCGGTCGGCGCGGTCGAGCGGCAGGTCGCCATCCTCTGCGAAGCACACGTCATCGGGAGCGGCATTCGCGGCATAGTTGTCGTCTGCGGTCGCTTCGCCGTCAAACAACGGGGCGGAATAGAGGCTCGTCCGAAGCGTCCGTCCCTGCGCCAGCGCCAGAACACGGCGTATCACCTCGCGGTCGCGGCTCTGGCGACGATGATTGAACATCATACCCATGCGGTCGTCTACGCAAACGATCAGCGTCACGGAAACATCGCTCCTTTTTCTTTCGGAATACCTTCAGTATACAGGAAAGCCGCCCCCGATGCAAGGGGAATTGACATTTTGTCGGATGATGTAGTATACTGGACAAAGAAAATGGGCACGAAAACGGAGGATGCGGGCATGAGGACAAACGGCTATGAATCGGACGGACGCGAGTCGGTGGCTCTGACGGTGGAATCGGAGGAAACATCGGGGGCGGCACCGATGCGCGGCAGACGGCGGATATCCTTGAAGATGCTGGTGGCGATGATCACGGCGCTCGCGGTGATCGTCAGCGCCGTGGTGTTTATCCCGAGACTCGGCGGTGACCATGAGGACCGCGCCGAACAGTATGCCAAGGCGTATTATACGGCGGATTATCGCGGCATTAAAAAAGGTCTGCCGTATGATGTGGATCAGATGTTTTACGATATGGTGTGGACGCGTTCTCAACAAGAGGGCTCCTCGTGGGCGGCGGCGTGCGACGAATTCGGTCAGGATCGCACGGATTTCGGCGAGGACAGCGGCAGTATGCTCAAAACGTTGTGCAAAGCGACCTACAAGGAGATGCGCGAGGACAGCAACGGCACCTACTGGGTGCGTACCACGGCGATCCATTCGATCCCCATGTCCAAAGACGAAATCGCGGCGTTTGTGCAGAGTAACAACGAAGCCTATGCGTCTTACGGTGTCCGCCTGGAAGAGTATATGGCGGTATCCCGCCTGCGCAAGGCGTATCGCGTGGATGTGCGTGTGGTGCAGAAATACTGGGAGGATCGGGATCCCGACGAATGGCTCGAGGAGTATGTGGTCGTCCGCTATAAAGGACAATGGAAGGTTCTGACGATTTTCAATCCCGATATGTACTAATAAAAAACAGGACGGCGAATGCGTATGTACCCAAGCATTCGTCGCCTTTTTTTATACACAAGAAAGGCGGTGGCATATGGTCGGCGGAGATCAGCGACGGCTGTTCCGATGGATGAAAACACGCGGATTGTCTGTGGCGCAAATCCCGGAGGACTGCGCGCAACTGGTGGTTGTGCGGGCGAGCGGTTGCACGGCGACGGTGCACCTGTTTGAAAAGCCATATCGCCGCTGGAGAGAGCGGCGACAGTGGCGCACGCGGGGCATGATCGGTCTGCATGGTGTCACGCACGGCAAAACCGAGGGGGATTACCGCACGCCGGCGGGGGTGTTTCCGATCGGCGAAGCGTTCGCCAAGGACGCGCCGCCCGTCACATCGCTGCCGTGGTTTGTCATCACGCCCGCCACCTACTGGGTGGACGATCCCGCATCACCGCAGTATAACCGCCGTGCGGACAGCGCGGACGTGCCGCTGTGCGGGGAGCATATGATCGATGCTCCCGAATATGTGTGCGGGTTTGTGATCGGGTATAACACCGCCTGCGTGCCGCATCGCGGCTCGGCGATCTTTTTTCATGCGCTGAATACGACCGTAGCGCCGCCGTTGCAATATACCGCCGGATGCGTGGCGGTCCCCGAAGCGGCAGTGCGTGCGTATCTGGGCGTCCTGGATGCGCAAAAACGCCCGCATATTCTGATTGAAAATGTATGATTATTCTTGATTTATATAAATAGGTATGCTATAATTTAGGAACGATATGTATTTCCGGCAAATTATTATTGTTTTATTTATGAAAGGAGCAATTTTCATGGGACTTATTAAAGCGGGAATCGGTGCACTCGGCGGCACACTGGCGGATCAGTGGAAGGAGTTTTTCTACTGCGATGCCCTGGACAAAAATGTGCTGATGGTCAAAGGTCAGAAGCGCACGAGCGGCCGTTCTTCCAACACCAAAGGCAATGATAACATCATTTCCAACGGTTCGGGTATTGCGGTAGCGGACGGTCAGTGCATGATCATCGTCGAGCAGGGTAAGATCGTGGAAGTCTGCGCCGAGCCCGGCGAATTCACCTACGATACCTCCACCGAGCCCAGCATCTTCACCGGCAAGCTCGGTCAGGGTATCCTCGATACCTTTAAGACCATCGGCAAGCGCTTCACCTACGGCGGCGACACGGGCAAGGATCAGCGCGTGTATTACTTCAACACCAAGGAAATCATGGACAACAAGTTCGGCACACCGAATCCGTTCATGTTCGACGTGGTGTTTGCGTCGCGCCGCCGCACCGTGGAAGTGCGTTGCAGCGGCGTGTATTCCTACAAAATCACCGATCCGCTGTTGTTCTACACCGAGGTGTGCGGCAACGTGGCGGACGAGTTCACCCGCGATCAGATCGACGGACAGCTGAAAACAGAATTTATTTCCGCCCTCCAGCCCGCGTTTGCGGTGCTGTCGGAGAAGGAACTGCGCCCCGCGCAGATCCCCGCGCACGCCAACGAGCTTAAGGACGCGATGAACCTCGCGCTCAAGACCGAATGGACCGAGCGTCGCGGCATCACCGTGCAGTCCATCGCGCTCAATCCCATCACGCTGACCGAAGAGGATCTCAAGAAGATCAAGCAACTCGAGGACGCGGCGGTCATGGGCAGCGATCCCTTTATGATGGCGGGTCGTATGGCGGATTCCACGGCGACGGCGATGGAAACCGCGGCGGCGAATCCGAACGGCGCGATGAACGGCTTTGTCGGCATGGGCATGGCCGGTGGCATGGGTGCCGGCGGCTTCGGTGCGGCACAAGGTTTCTACGCGGCAGGTGTCCAGCAACAGCAGGCACAGCAGGCGCAGACTCCGCAAGCTCCTGCGGCGGGCGGCTGGCAATGCGCGTGCGGCGCGACGGCAACGGGCAAATTCTGCACCGAGTGCGGCGCGAAGAAGCCTGAAGCGGACGGCTGGACCTGTGCTTGCGGCGCGGTTAACAAAGGTAAATTCTGCCCTGAATGCGGCGCAAAGAAGCCGGCGGGCGCCATGCAATATAAGTGTGACAAATGCGGATGGGAGCCTGAAAAGGGTGCGGCGCCTCCTCGCTTCTGCCCGGAATGCGGCGATCCCTTCGACAATAACGATGTTGTCTGATCGGCGATAACCCGACAAGCGAGAGGAGATTGGTGAGATGGCTGTATTGCAAGAATACAAATGCCCGTGTTGCGGCGGCGCCATTGCGTTCGATGCGCAGATTCAAAAGATGAAATGCCCCTTCTGCGACACGGAATTTGAAATGGAAACCCTCGTTTCCTACGACGAAGCTCTGAAAAACGAACCGCAAAGCGATATGACGTGGCAGACGAATCCCGGTGCCGAGTGGCAACAGGGAGAAGAAGAGGGCTTGCGCGTGTATGTGTGTCAGTCCTGCGGCGGCGAAGTGGTCGGCGACGAGACCACCGCGGCAACGTCCTGCCCGTATTGTGACAATCCCGTTGTCATGATGGGACAGTTCAGCGGTGCACTCAAACCCGATTATGTCATCCCCTTCAAGCTGGATAAGGCGGCGGCAATGGATGCGCTGAAAAAGCATTACAGCGGCAAGCGCCTGCTTCCGAAGATTTTTAAGGACGAAAATCACATCGACGAGGTCAAGGGTATCTATGTGCCGTTCTGGCTGTTTGACACCGACGCGGATGCGCACGTCCGTTACAAAGCGTCCCGCGTGCGCGCCTGGAGCGACAGTCAGTATAACTACACAGAAACCAGCTTTTTCGCGGTCACGCGTGCGGGCTCGATTGGTTTTGAACGCGTGCCGGTGGACGGCTCGTCCAAAATGGACGATACGTTGATGGAAGCCATTGAGCCGTTCGATTTTTCACAGGCGGTCGATTTTCAGACGGCATATCTGGCGGGCTATCTCGCGGATAAATACGACGTCGACGCCGAGCAAAGCATCGGTCGTGCCAACGATCGTATCCGTCAAAGCACCGAGCAGGCGTTCGCGTCCACGGTGGAGGGGTATACAAGCGTGATTCCCGAAGCGACCAACATTGCGCTTTCAAACGGCAGTGCCAAGTATGCGCTGTATCCCGTGTGGATTCTCAATACCTCCTGGAACGGACAGAAGTATACATTTGCGATGAACGGTCAGACAGGCAAATTTGTCGGCGATCTGCCGCTGGACAAAAAAGCCTATCGGAAATGGCTGTTCAGTCTGACGGGCATCATCGGCGCGGCGGTATTTGGTATTCTCGCGCTGATGCATCTGTTGGCGTAAGGGAGGTGCAGAGAATATGAAAAAACGTATTTGGATGATTCTTTGCGCCGCGATGCTGGTGCTTGCGCTCGCGGTGACGGCGGCGGCGTCCTCGCCGCGCGTGGTGGATGATGCCGACCTGCTGACGGATGTGGAAGAGGAGGTGCTGATGGCGCGCCTCGACACCATCAGCGCCACGTATCAGATGGACGTGGTGGTCGTTACGACCAACTCCACCGACGGCAAAGGCCCGAT